>NZ_JADBUZ010000190.1:0-30053 GCF_020245305.1 Microcystis sp. M20BS1
ACTTCGTCTGAACTTAAAACAGCAGGAGACGGGACTGAAAAATCAGTTGGGTAAGTTAACTGACAGACCAACATTACGCTGGATATTTCAGAACTTTCAAGGGATTCATCTCCGACCTATTCAAGACAATCAAAAGATTAGCAACTTAACGGATGAGAGGCGCAACATTTTGAGATTTTTTCCCAAACCTTGCCAAGAATATTATCTCTTATCTTGACGAGAGGTATTGACTTCAAGGGGTAATAAAACTTAAGCACTACTCGAACATCTCCCCCTAGATGTTAAGTCTGATTGCCCAGTAATTCTCAATAAGCACTGTTTATTGAGAATTACTGGGGGAACCCTGAAATTTTCGGCTTAGTTGCCGGCAGCTTGCCGCCAACTCACTCCTCTAGATAAGTATTTTGACTCACGCCCCTTCCTCTTTTGAGACGTTGTGACACTTAGGGTGCGGAATGTGGGATAGATGGTTTCATGACTGAGCGATTCTTGACCAGCTTTTTTCAGACGACCTGCTATTTGTTCGGGACTATGATAATCTTTCAATCCTTCTTTGACCAACTCTAAGGCTGACTCGCTGACATTTTTAAAGGGTTGTTTGGCATTTTTGGTGCGCGTCTCGCTTTCAGCTTCTGCTGTGTCAGGTAGATAGCAGCCTAGGGAACTTTGATTCCTTCTTAATTCTCGCTCTGGTCGTGCTTTGATGACATCCGAGCCAGACGGCCATTTGCCGTTGAGATAAATTACCCTCCTGACTAAGTTGGTAGAGCAAGTTTCTTTGTTCTATGTTAAGATGTTGAGGGCTTCGTTTTTGGGTCTGATTTGTTTTTGTTAATGATCAGACAGTACCTGATGAGCCTTTCTTTGACAACTCTTGAGGTTGATGCGTTTCATTTTTGAATTGGCGATTTCTACTACAAAAATCTGCCTAAATCGAATTCCGTTGTGGCAGTAATTTCTCGAAAACGTTCTTGACTGATAATTAACAATAATCTTTCAGTATAATCCACCGCACCGCGCAATTCTCGTTCTAATCTTGCTAAACCGGCGTTGGCATATTCCTCGAAAATTGTCACTCGCAAAGCTTCCGAATCTACCCCGTGGGGAGAAAGAATTTTTGTGTCTTGCAATTCATTGACTGCCAATAATTTGATTAGGGTATCGTAGCCACGAGAAATAAAAATTTCTAGGTTAATAGGTGAGGGTTCCTTCGCTACATTTTCTATGGCCACCCTCTCTTGATATCTTACCCCTAAAGCCGCCGCAAAAGCGATGACATCAGCATAGGTCTGAAAAGGACCAATTCCCTGATTAAAATTAACTAAGGACTGGACAAATTCCCCTTTATCTCTAGCAATACGCACTCGATGAATGGACATTATTTACCAAGTAAAAAGTAAAAAAGTTTACAAAATTCAGGAGATAGAAATTATCAGTATCTATGAACTATTTTATCTATCCCCTATCCGCCAATAACTGATAACTGCTTTAAGGATAAGTTTTAATTAGTCCTTTAGCTTGGTAAACATGAAATTGTTCGATGGCGACACCACCGCGCTTGATCGGAATGACAGCTACTTTAGTTATATCTTGGAAATAGGGACGGTAGCGATCGATTATTTCTGGTCTTTCTAGAGAACTATTTGTAGTAATTAATAAACCATTTTTACCGATCCATTCTTGAGGATTAAACCAAATTTGATAACCCCTTTGATCGTTGTTAAAACAGGTGACGGGAATAGGAACTAGGGGATAAATAGCCATATCTAGCCATGCTGTCACATAAAAACTATGGGTAAAAACGAAGCTAGAATCTTTTAAGAGCGCTAATAATTCGGGCGAATTAGCAAAGCCTTGGCGCAGTTGATCGATATCGACAATTTCCCGAGAAGGGTCCTGTTCTGGGGCAATAATTCCCCCAAAAATTGCGTATTGACTAGGTTTTTGGAAAGTGCCAAAAGTAACGTGAAGCATTGCTATAGATAAAACAGTAACGATAAAAATTCCCGATCCCCATAACCATCTTTTTACCCAGATTCGAGAAGATTGCTGCCAAGTATTGGCCTTTTCTCCTAATAAAATTGTGCAGGACCAGAACCCGGGTAAAATCCAACTAGGGGCGAGATAATGGGAAGCACCCACATAAAGCATTCCCAGGATTAAAGGCAGAGAAACCGAGAGAATTAACCATTTTTTGAGTGATTCTTCATCTCGCTGAAAAAATCTTTTTTTCGAGAGAAAGTTAGGAATTTGTTCAGCAAAGCTTTTAAATGTCACCCACCACATCGGCAGACCAAAAGGAGGAAACATCGTGGCGATACTAATGCCAATAACCGAGAGAATACCGAGAATATTAAAGGTTTTGGGTTCTCCAGAAAAACGGTCTTCTAAATGAAAGCGAAAGGAAATCCAATCATGGTTAATATTCCAGTAGATAATCGGCAATAAAGTTATCAAAAAAAGAATAAATCCTAATCCCAACCAAGGGGATCTAAATACAGGCCAATAGCGGGGAGTGGTCAGACAAAATAAAACTAAACCAAAGCCCAAAATAAAGCCGTGATATTTACTTAAAACCGCCAATCCTACGGCAAGTCCAATATAAGCGAGACGATAGCTAGGATGATAGTTTTTTTCCCGAATTGGCCAGAATTCTTGGGCAGCTAAATAGACTGTTAATGACCAAAAAAAGATTAAAGGACTATCTGGCTGCGAAAGAATCCCGAAGACAATCCCATAGATGGGGATGAGAGTGGCGATCGCTAAAGTCATTCTGGCGACCGGCAGACTGAACAATTTTAAAGCTGTCAGATATAGCAAGCAGAGGCTGCCAGTATAGAAAAGGAGAGTCCCGAAGCGAATGGTAAATTGATTGACTAATCCCGTGATCCAAGTCCCAAAACCCGTGGAAATCGCTACTATTGGCGGATGATCGAAATAACTCCAATCCAGATTATGGCTGTAAACGTAATAATAGGCCTCATCGTACCCCGGATAAAGCCCCAGGGCGATGATGATTCTAAACAGGAGTCCACCGATGAGCAGATAAACGGCAATGCGATCGCTAAGTATTTTGGTCAAAATTCTTACCTCATTTCATCGCTAAAACTGATGTTAGAGACGGGAGATTTTTGGGGTTGCCAGATTCGAGATTTGTGCATCTATGGCAAGGTTAGATTTAAATGTGATCTTTAGTTACTATATCACCAACTCTGTCATCTCTTAGCCCTTGGCTATCGGCAAACTCTCCCTAGGCGTTGCTGATTGGGGATATGAACGAGGATTAAGGGAAAGGGGAACTTAGATAAAACTGATGTTAATTAAATAACTTTTGCCCCTATCAAAGCAATAATAATCAGGGCGATAGATTGCGGAATTAATAATCTTAAGTAGGTAGGTGTTAAAAGTTGTCAGGTACCCCCCTTATCAAGGGTTGATTCATAGTAGGTTGATTTATGAATCAACCTACAAAGCACGACGTTTTGAAAAACTTTCAGATATTTATTCCGATGAGAGAATGAAACGATCCTAGGGGTATCGGGGGAAGCGCCCAGAATCTGAGCTGCTTCCCCTATGTTGACTAATTTTTTGCCTTGACAAAACCTAGTTAAAAACGCCAACCTAGCTAGGTTGGACGAGATTATTTAAGCCATAAACCACTTTAGCGGTGATAATCTTGTCCTTATCGGTAAGTTCTTCTAACACCTCTTTTCCCTCGACTAAATAGCCAAAAACCGAATAACGACCATCCATGAGATTAAACCCCGGAGGAGTTAATTCATTATCGAATTTAAAGAAAAAGAATTGCGAGGAACCTCCGTTAGGATTGGTATCCGGACGCGCTAGGGCCAAGGCACCAAAAGCGTTAAAAGGCAAGGCGAGACTGGGTAAGTAAATCCCTAATTCTTCGAGAGTATTGCCATAAACTGGCTCTTCTTCCCCTTTAATCAAAATTTCTAAGGGAATAGAGCGATATTGCTTAGTTTTCGGGTCAATAAATCCCTCTTCTGCACCGACGGGATCCCCGGTTTGGACAACGAAATTATCTTCGCTGCGAATGAAGGGTAAACCGTCATAAAAACCCCGTTGGACTAAATCCAGAAAGTTACCCCCATTAATCGGAGCGCTGTAACCATCCACAACGATGGTTAAATCTCCTTTGGTGGTCTGCATCTCTACGGTGGCACGTCCTCGCAATTGCGGCAAGTTAGCGTATTCCGGGGGAACGTTAAAGGGAAAACCCACCACCATTAATTCTTCTAAAGCGGTGATATTATTGAGCAATTCCCTTCTGGTTGACCAAACTGCCTCTTTATCCTTTGCTTCTACGGCCGTATCGAGGGCTGCCACTCCCGTTTTCAGTTTTTCGATTAATTCCTCCCCTTGGCTTTTACTTGCTTCGGGAACACTATCTAAGATAGCCTTGCTTTTGGTAGAAAGGGCATAATTGGCATCCTTGACATCTTTTTTAATCGGACTCCAACGTTTGGCCCGCAGATGTTTGGCAATATCTTCGATCGATTGTTGCACTTGACGAATTGGTTTATTATCTATGGGTAAGGCATTGCGTAAAATAGCAGTGGGATCCGTTACCGCGTCACCCTGAGCAAGCACAGCTAAAGCAGGAGTAGTCCCCTTAACCGTGAACAGACTTAAGATTAAAAGTAGTGCCAAGGCAATACTAGCACCGCTTTTTAAGAAAAATTTGCCCCATTCCCGTAATCTTGTCTTTATTTTCATATTTTGGTCGGTTCCTCAATGGCCATACCTATCCAAAATACTTGTAGGCTTTTAGGGGAACCCTTGTCAATAGCTGAGAAAACCGATCGAAGCCATCAGTAATCAGTTATCAGTTATCAGATGTGAGTTTTCAGTTCACCCATTGCTGTTTACTGAAAAAAGGCTCCCCACCTCCCCACTTCCCCAATTCATAATTTATAATTTATAATTCCCACTCCCTTTTTTTACCTTTTATGACTATAATTGTCGATTATCGCTTTCCTCCCGCTATTAATGCCGAAAAACAGGCAAAAACGATCGCTATCGGTCAAACCGCCGGCACTTGGAGCGAGCGCCACAGTCATCGTCAAAAGCAGCTGCAACAACACCTAGCGGAAGTGGTGGGGATCAGGGAGGAAGCAGACGGTTATAAGGTGGCTAGGGTGCGTTTTCCCCAGATAAACGTTGAAAATGACATCGCCAGTCTTTTAACCATGATTTTCGGCAAATATTCCATGGCTGGAGCAGGAAAATTGGTGGGGGTGTATCTCCCCGAAAGCTACGGCACAAAAGCCAAGTTAGGAATCACAGGAATTAGGCAACGTTTGGGGGTTTATGATCGACCTCTAGTTATGGCAATTTTTAAACCCGCTTTAGGACTATCGGCCCAAGATCACGCCGATATCCTGCGAGAAGTGGCTTTTGCTGGCTTAGACGTGATTAAAGATGATGAAATCATGGCGGATCTTCCCGTAGCTCCCACCCACGAGCGCCTAGATTGTTGTCGCCGAGTTTTGGAGGAAGTGCGGCAGCAAACCGGTAGAAATGTTCTCTATGCGGTTAATGTCACCGGAAAAGCGGACGAATTGCAGAGAAAAGCCCGTTTATTGGTGAAACATGGGGCTAATGCCCTGTTATTAAACGTTCTTACCTACGGTTTTTCCGTTTTAGAAGCTTTAGCCAGTGATCCGGCGATCGATGTTCCCATTTTCGCCCATCCTGCCTTTGCTGGAGCGATGTGTGCCGGTAGCGATACGGGATTAGCCTATTCTGTGGTTTTGGGGACGATGATGGCCCACGCAGGAGCCGATGCGGTGCTATATCCCGCCACTTACGGTAGTTTACCCTTCGATCCCCAGGAGGAGGGCAAAATTCGCGATATTTTGCGCGATAGAAACGTTTTTCCGGTTCCCTCGGCCGGTATTCGTCCCGGTATTGTTCCCCAGGTCCTTGGGGATTACGGACGTAATGTTATCCTCAATGCGGGAACCGGAATTATGGATCACCCATCGGGACCAGCCAGTGGTGTGAGGGCTTTTTTTGAAGCTTTAGCCAGAATAGAAGCGGGTGAGTCTTTTGATCCCGCCAATTTGCCCGAAGGAGCCTTAAAACAGGCAATTCTAGAGTGGGGTTAAGAGCAACTTTTTCAAATGCACTATACAAGTATTTTGTCAAGCATTTTTAGAAAATTTAACAAATAACTTGCCGTTTTAGATAGGGTTGCAGCACTTCCGGCACTTTTACTGTCCCGTCCGCCTGTTGATAATTTTCTAGGACAGCGGCCATAGTACGACCGATCGCCAATCCCGAACCGTTGAGGGTGTGGACAAAATTAGTGCCTTTTTGCCCTTTTTCTTTAAAGCGAATATTTGCCCGTCGTGCCTGGAAGTCTCTAAAATTAGAACAACTGGAAATTTCCCGATAGGTATTAGCCGAAGGTAGCCACACTTCTAAGTCATAACATTTGGCTGCCGAAAAACCCAAGTCACCGCTACACAATTCAATCACCCGATAGGGCAACTGTAAAGCTTGCAGGATTGCCTCTGCATTAGCGACTAAACTTTCATGTTCCCGAGCAGAAGCGTCAGGATGGACGATTTTGACCATTTCCACCTTATTAAATTGATGCAAACGGATCAAGCCCCTCGTATCCTTGCCATAGCTGCCCGCTTCTCGACGAAAACAAGGGGTATAGGCACAGTGTTTTATCGGTAATTGCTCCGATGAGAGGATTTCATCGCGATAAAGGTTAGTTACGGGTACTTCTGCCGTTGGTGCTAACCAAAGCTCATCATCTCGACATTTAAAGCTTTCTTCCGCAAATTTCGGCAGTTGTCCCGTCCCGCGCAGGGAGTCACTATTAATCAGAATTGGCGGTAAAACTTCTGTATAACCGGCGACAATATGGCGATCGAGCATAAAATTAATTAAAGCTCTTTCTAGGGCTGCTCCGAGGGCGATAAGATTAACAAAACGACTCTGGGCGATTTTTACTGCCCGTTCAAAGTCTAAAATGCCCAATTTTTCCCCAATTTCCCAGTGAGGCAAAATATTCGGGTTGGTGGGTTTATATTCTTCTCCCCAGCGTCTGACTTCGACATTTTCCCGTTCATCCTTACCGATGGGAGTGGTTTCACTGGGTAAATTGGGTAAATCTAAGATTTTTTGGTCAATGGCCGCTTTAATCTCTTTTTCCTGCGGTTCTAATTGAGCTAGTTTACTTTTAATCTCGTTTCCTTCTGTTTTCATTGCCAAGATTTCGGGACTGTTGACATCGCTGCCACTTTTCACTTTTTGTCCTACCAGTTTACCGATTTCGTTACCCCGGGCCTGTAAACTGCTGCGTTCTAACTCTAAAGCCTTCTGTTGTTGATTTAACTGGAGAATAGGGGCAATATCATAACTACCTCCCCGACTATCTAAGCGTTTCTGTACTTCCTCTGGATTTTCTCTAATTTGCTTTAGGTCTAACATGGTACGAGTCAGTAAAAAGTAAAAATTAAGTGGGGGAGTCGGAGAATCGGCAGCCCGAGGGGAAATGTTGTCAATCCCTAACCAATGCTCAATAATAACTCAAAACTTAACTAAAATATCGGTTAAAAGCCGCCGGTAAAATTAGCGGTATATTTAATTGTGGTGTCTGGAGTAAGTCTCATGCTCAAATATCTGCCTGTTAAATTCCTGCGTTTTTTAGCGATTAGCTGTCTTGTCACGTTAATTTCTCTAGGATTTGACCGTTTACACCCCGTTAAAGCTAATCCCACCCTCATAGCTCAAAATGCTTGGGCCGGGGCCTCCTTTCCCGTGGAAAACTTTCAAACCTATACCTCCGGTTTCGGTTATCGTTTCTCTCCCATGGATGGTAGTCAACAATTTCATGCCGGGTTAGATCTGGCCGCACCCTTGGGCAGTTATATTCGCAATTGGTGGACCGGCAGAATCGTCGAATTATCGGATAATACAGGCTGTGGCACCATGATTAAGATGCAATCCGGTCAATGGACGCATATTTATTGTCATCTCATGGGTTCGGTTCAATCCGATAGCCGTGGTACTTTTTTGATTGACAGGTCAGGAGGAATCGTCCTTACTCTCGGCCAGGATATACCAGCAGGGGCCCGCATGGCTAGAGTGGGAATGACAGGACGCACCACCGGACCACACCTGCACTGGGGACTGATGTACGGCAATCAATACGTTGACCCCGCTTTGGTTTTAAATGCTATGTACGGTTCTAATCCTTCGGGTAATAGTTAAGAGAATCTGCGATCGCATTCTGTTGAGAAAAAACATCGCTGCCCAGATTTAGTGAATAACGAGGGACACTGCTAAAATTAAGCTGATCAATTCAGGTATATCCAGATAAAATGCGAATATTAACCCTTGTACCGGGAGGAATTAGCAATCAACTGCTGTTTTTTCCCACTCTAGAAACTCTCCGGCAAACTTACCCCCAAGGTACTATCGATGTTTTGGTCGAACCTAGGGCAAAGGCTGCCTATCGTCTCTGTCCCCAGGTTAGGGAAGTGCTTTTATTTGACTATCGAGATCAGTACGGATTAGCGGATTATTTAAATATTTTGGGAGTAATTCGGGACCGGGAGTACGAAATCGCCATTAGTCTCACCAATCGTCCTGCTATCAATCTTTTACTCTGGTTAAATGGTGTTCCTAACCGTATAGGCTATGAAAATAATGGCAGCTGGTTCTTATCGCAACAAGTACCCCAGCCAACGGAAGGCTATCTAGCGGATAATTATCACGCACTGGTCAAAGGGTTAAAGATTGCCGCACCCTGTCCACCTTTAAAACTAACCTTGAATCGCGATGATATCGATTGGGCCGAAATGGAGCAGCAACGCCTCAATATCAAGGATAGCGGCTATATTCTCCTCTACGCCGGCGGTAGCGATCTGAGCATCAGCCAAGGACTGGAAACGCTTTATCCCCTGAAGAGTTGGCTAGAAATTATCCAAGGCATTCGCCATCAACAACCGGATTTACCAATTGTCGCGATCCAGGGAGAATTGGATGAAGCTTGGGTTTTAGCCCTCAAAGCCATGGATAATAACTTAAAAGTGTCGAGAACGGGCGATATCGGTAAAATGGCGGCTATGATCGCCGGTGCTAATTTATTATTAGCTACCGAAAGTGTCCCTTTACAGTTAGCCGTGGCCGTGGGAACCTATACCCTCTCTCTGCTGGTTCCTTCGTTGTCTAAGAGAGTTTTACCGAGTGGGGGAGAGCTACATCGATATATTGAGGCTAATACGGGAAAAGTCGCCGATATTACCCCCGAAACTGTCCTGAAAAAGATTTGGGGCCAGTAAAAAATCGGGTTTTGATCGCTTTTCTCTGGGATCGAAACCCGAAAAAAAATCAGCATCAAAGCTCAATTTTGCGATTGAGATAACTGACTTTTCAAGGATTCTAGGGAGGCCCAACGACCATCGATGGCAGTCTTTTCTGGAAGGAGAAAATCGGGGGGTTGACAATTAGCTCCGCAGAGTTGACGGGGAGGTAAAGTTAGACATAACTGCTCGTATAACCACATTTGCGGGTCAAAATCCCCGTTAGGATCGAGGGTTTCCGAGAGGTCTTCGTAGGCTATTTCTCGCTCTAGAGGATAGGAGCTATCGTAGTCTTTATTTTTGTCTAGCCAGATTAATTCGGAAGTGTTTAATTGCAGACGATGATTATATTGTTGTAAACAGCGATCGCAGGTTAAGGTGACGATGGTTTCTGCTTTCACCGATACTTCCAAAAAATTCCCCCCATGTCTAACCAGCAAGGTCCCCCGCACCGGTGTCAAGGTTTCTAGACCGGGGATAAAATTATCGATGATGATGACTCTTTGTCGATCAGGAGATTTGAGGAGGTGGGGGATAAAAATAGTTTCCATAGATAACTCCTGTATCATTTATCGGGTGTCAACTGCGTTAGCGAGTAACGCCATCATAATTGCTCGGTGACAATCTTTCCTTTATTAGCTTATCGCAGCCCTCGCCTCTAGAGACATAGACCGGTTCTAGACTGTGGGGTGTGGGGTGTATTTTCAGTGAACAGTAATCAGTGAACTGAAAACTCACATCTGATAACTGATAACTGATCACTGATAACTGATAACTGTATTTGACAGGCTGTCTGTTGATCGATCGAGAAAGTTTCCTCAGAATTGGGAGTATATGCACAAAGATACTCCTATGTCAACGGTTTTGAAAAATTTTCTTCCTCGCCTCGGTGGATTGGTTATTGTTGCACTGCTCTGCTCGCTTGTGCTGGGGGGATGGCCTCGGCTGGGAAAAGCGGCTCAATCAGTACATTTATCCTACTGGTTGCGATCAGGAATTGAACAACTAGAGGCAGGTAATTATCAGCAAGCTTTGCAGGATTTCAATCAGTCCCTCGAACAGGAAAATAACTTGGCCCTAGCCTACAGTAATCGCTGTTTAACTCAGATTTATTTGCAGGATTATCTCGACGCTTGGCAGGACTGCACCCGCTCTTTACAACAGCAATCCGATAATTATCTAGCCTATTTCCATCGGGGTTTAGCTTTTTATCGTTTGGGAGATTATCCACAGGCGCTGACCGATTATAACCAGACTATCCGGTTAAAACCCACCTATTATCAAGCCTACTATAATCGGGGTTTAGTTCAGTCGGCTAGGAAAAATTATCCCCTTGCCCTAGCCGATTTTAATCAATCCTTGCGTCAAATTACTAACCAGCAACCCGACACTTTAGCCACTATTTATAATGATCGAGGTTTATCTCATTTAGCCCTCCACAATTTTACCTCAGCCAAAGCGGATTTTAATCAAGCTCTCCGGTTAAATAAAAATAACGCCTCAGCCTACTATAATCTAGCTTGTACCGCTCACCAATTAGGTGAATACGAACGCTCGATCGCCCATTTAAATCGAGCGATTGCCATTGATCCTTTTTATGCCGATGCCTATATTAGAAGGGGATTACTGCGGCATCAATTGGGTTATTATCAATCGGCTTTAGCGGATTTAAATCAAGGAGCAAATCACCTCTATCACCAGGGATTGCACCAAAATTATCAGCAAATCCTCGCCCTAATTGAGCAGATTCACCAACAGTTACTTTCCCTACCATCTCCCATTGTTTAAAAGAGCGGTCAATATTATAAAGGAAAGCGCTTCATGGCTGTGACGGCGAGACGGGCATTATCTTTAAGGACTGGGGAAACCCGGGGAATTTGGGGAATTTGCCAGAGAACATCGACGGTGCGCCGTAATAATCGCACTAGATCTCCCTCATCGAGACTGGTATTTTCGCACAATTCTGGCCAGGATGTCCCTTGGGCCCAACGGGAGGCAATTCCCATCAGTTGGGTTTCTAACCAGACAGGAATAGTGATATCGTAGCGAGATTGAGCTTGATAGAGTAAACGGCGAACTTCTCGCAAACCGGGGGAATTTCCCTCTCCTTGTCGCAAAATATCGATAACTTCTGGCACAGGCGGGTAATTGCACCAAGTATCGGGGCGAGGGGGTTCCGTAATCATAGCGCTGATGGCGGCGGCTAGTTGGCTAGGCGTCAATCTGTCCAAATCTCCGGACATCATCGCTAATCCTAACCAGAGTTCATTTTCCCCGCGAATAGTGGCCGCCGCTTCTCCGAGGGGAGTGGGCAAATAACCCTCTAAAGCTTGGAATTCTCGCAAAATCTCGATTAGATTCAGAAATTCTTCCCAGTAGTAGGATTTACGCGATTGTTGTTTTTGGTATTTAATCTGGGTCTTGTGTAACTTATCGCGAGCAATCTCTCGATCGTAGTATAGTTTCATCAATCGCCCTGGATTTTTGCGTTTTTGCAGGGGATGAGCGGCAATTTGACTATTGACAATTTCAATTTTTTGTGATTGTGTTGCCAGTTCCGCCACTGGTGGGATGCCCTGCACTTGTTGGGGGATTAAATCGGCGATCGCCTGAGTATTTTCCTCACCCTTGCGCCAACCCCCTAGGGAAACAGCTTCTAGGGAAGGGGGTATCAGTTCGCCTAATGCCGCAGGAGTGATAAAACCTCGATCTATCTCGCTAATATCGGCATAGGCGGCTAAATACCAGCGATTATCACTGCCTAAACAAACAAGAGTTCGCACTTGACCGGCTCCGTGCAGGGTATTGACAAAGATAGCGGGGACGGGGACGGGGACCTTAATATGTTTGCCCTTGAGATGGAGGATAGTTCCGACGGGAATATTCGGCAATTTTAGATGTATTTCCTGTCTTTTCTGTGCCTCTGCCTGACTAGCGAGGATTTTATACAGTCTTTCTTCTTCCCGCAGTCTTTCCCGTAGCTTTTCGTAACTAAAGACCTGCTCCCGCTCGATCCCAGCTAATTCCATATCCAACTTAGCTAATTCTGTGGTTAAGGCGGTAATCTGTTGTCGTTCGGGGCTTAACTTCAAACGAGCGAGATATTCGGCGAAACTGCGCTCTAAGAGGTCTTTGGTCTCCTCTAGACTGTGTTTTTGCAGGAGATTTAAGACCATGCCGTAACTGGGCGCAAAACAGCTTTGCAGGGGTTCTGGTTGAGCGATGGCCAGAAAAGCCGCTTCTTTTGCCCCTTCAAAGGGCGTTTGTACTGTCACCACATGGCCCACCGCGTCCATTCCCCGGCGACCGGCCCGGCCAGCAATCTGGACAAATTCCGAGGGAGTCAGCATACTGTGGCCATCATCGGTGCGTTTGGAGAGGGCCGAGATAACGGTGGTACGAGCGGGCATATTAATCCCGGCCGAGAGGGTAGCGGTGGCAAAAACCACCTTAATTAAACCAGCTTCAAAGAGTTGTTCGACTAATTCTTTCCAGAGGGGTAAAATCCCGGCATGGTGAACACCACAGCCCCGGGTGAGGGGTTCCACTTGGTCGGCCCGCACCAATTGGGAAGCACTAGCCAGGAATTCAAACAGTTGGTTTTTCGTCTCGGGGTCGGCGGTTAAGAGGCTGAGGAGTTGATCTTCAGACTGGGGGTTATTAGCGAAAAAAGCCAGTAATTTCTGGTGTAAAGGCGGATTTTCGACGGCAAAGAAGGAAAGGGCGAGTTCTTGCAGATTAGGATTATCTTCCAGGAAGAAAATGAGTAAACGGTAGTAAATGGCTCTAGCTTCTTCTGGATTAACGAGATTGAGGTTTTTTAGCTCTCTAATCGCCTGATCGCAACCTTTGCGGCTGAAAATGACGTAAATGGCTGGGAGCATATCCTTGTCCCGCAGCGTGGTGACAATCGAGGCGATGGTGGGACAATCTTCTCGTTTTAAGCGTCGGGGTTTGCCGTGGCCGACTTTTGAGTGTAGTTTCGGGTTAACTTTGCTCTGTTTTGGGTCGAGCAGCGGGAATAATCCCTCTTTATTGGCGAAATAAAAGCGCAGGGGGACGGGGCGAAAATCGGAGTTAATTAGCTCGCAGCTGGAGGTCTGTTTATTGTCGCTGGGTTGACGCAGTTGCCGCACCCAGTTAATCCAGTCGGTGAGTTCCCCCGGGTTGCCGATGGTGGCGGAGAGGGCGACTAATTGGATACTAGGGGGACAGTAGATAATTGATTCTTCCCAAACGGTGCCGCGACCTCGATCGCTGATATAGTGACATTCATCGAGAACTAGGGTTTCCACGTTTTCTAGGGAAGTGCCTACCTCACCGATTGGGGTTTGATAGAGCATATTGCGAAAAATTTCTGTAGTCATGACTACAATTAACGCGGAGGGATTAATCACCACATCGCCGGTAATCAATCCCACTTCCGCAAAGAGCAGCGGGGAATCCTCATCGCCATCGGTGGGGGTACGACCGAATTTTTCTTGAAAATCCCGGAATTTTTGGTTAGAAAGAGCTTTCAGGGGAGTGGTGTAGAAAACCCGTTTGCCCCTTTCTAGGGCGCGATAGATGGCGTATTCTCCGATTAAGGTTTTGCCGGAACCGGTGGGAGCACAGACAACCACTGATTTACCGGCAGCGAGAGCAGCGATCGCCGATTGCTGGAAGTCGTCGAGTTTAAAGGGAAAAATGGTTTTGAGATCCAAAGAAGTAGGGTTGAGGGACTCTTTCACGTCAAGTCTAAGAGGAGAAATTTTTTAAATTGCGGCTATTCTGGCTGGCTTTTTTTATTCTAGTCGAAAAAAGCAGACTTCTAGAAACTAGAGGCGGATTGACCTTTACAATGGTTATAATGAATGACTTTTTTTCTATCACCACTAGCTCGCCATGGCATTAAAGCACCTGCCCAGATTGGGTAACAAATCATTGCCCCTGTTGGTTATATCAATTATTTTAGGCTATTTGGGCAATTATTTTTACCTGCATTTATTTTTGAGACTAGATTTTCTTTTTGGCAGTAGTTTTGCTTTGATCTCGGTTTCGCAACATTTAGCCCTAAAGATAATAATCTAGAGGCGGTGATCGAGCGGGCTGATCATGCCATGTTCGCCGCTAAAAATCAAAGTAGAAATCGAGTTAGTTTAGGTAAAACAGTATGAAAAATTTGTTATTTATTCTTGGTTTTTTGCTCTTAGGTGTAGCCCCAAGTTTTAGTGCCGATCTCGATACAATTATACGCCGGGGAAAATTAATTGTCGCTGTCAAAAATAATCTCCCTCCCCTCGCTTTCCTTGATTCTCAGGGGAATCTGCAAGGATTGGAAATCGACATCGCTAAACGTCTAGCGTCAGAAATTCTCGGTTCTGACAGTGCTATTATTCTCAAACCCGTTAGTAATCAAGAACGTTTACAGGTGGTTATTGATGATCGGGTGGATTTGGCGATCGCTCGGGTGGCGATTACTCCTGCACGTCAGCGCTTAGTGGATTTTAGCCCCTTTTATTACCTCGATAGCAGCGGTTTTGTGACGAAAAACCCGCAATTGCAGCGTTTAGAAGACTTAGCTAACTCTAGAATCGCCGTACTCAACGGATCGACGACAATCGCCCTTGTGCGTTCCAATTTGCCTAACGCTATCCTGCGCGGGGTTGCTTCCTATCAAGAAGCTTTAAATTTACTGGAAACCGGGGAAATAGACGCTTTTGCGGCTGATAATAGCCTTTTAACTGGTTGGGTGCAGCAATTCCCCAATTATCGTCAATTACCGATCGAGTTGGGTGCGATCGCTCTAGGAGTCGTTCTCCCTAAAGGTTTACAGTACCAAAGTCTCCGAGAACGCGTCAACCAAGCGATCGAGCGGCTAGAATCCACCGGTTGGTTAGCAGAACGGCTGAACTATTGGGGTTTACCCCTGAGAATTCGGGAAATGGGGAGATAGGGTGATGGGGTGTGGGGTGTGGGGTGTGGGGAGATGGGAGTTTTTTGCTGTGAGCAATGAACAGTAATCAGTGAACTGAAAACTCAAATCTGATCACTGATAACTGATCACTGATCACTGATAACTGACTAAATCCTGCTATAATCTGATTGAATAAGTATAAAAATATTAATTGCTCGATCGCTAATTATGGAAGATACCCTGCCGCTTATTTACGTTTCTGGATTGCTAATTTTCGTGATTGGTTTAGGAATTTTTGTCATCGTGCAAATCTTTAAAACCCGTCGAGTGGAAGGAACCTTTAACAAGCTACAAAAGAAATTGCAAAAAGAAAAAGGTACAGCTAAAGAATACTATGAATTAGGGAGTCTTTATCTGGATAAAAAACTCTATGTTCAAGCTTTGAGTTTACTACAAAAGGCTTTAAAAATCTCTGAGGAAGAAAGCATCGAACCAGAAAATCAAGCCCTAATCTATAATGCGATCGGTTTTTCCTATTTTGCCCAAGAACAATTGGAATTAGCGATTCGTAACTACAAAGAGGCAATTAAACTTTATCCTGAATACTCGATCGCTCTCAATAATCTTGGCAATGTTTACGAAAAGAAACAAATGGCCAAAAAAGCTCTCGAAACCTACGAAGAAACTCTCAAATTTGATCCTAATAATACCGTGGCGAAAAAGCGCACCGAATCCCTGCGTAAACGCTTCGCTGAATCGAAATAGTTTTGACTACTGATCAAATTCTTTTTAGAGATCGAAGAATCTTCGATCTCTTTGTTTATTTCAAGCCATAAAACAAGACAATTAAACTAGGGGTTAAAATCGTCAAAATTAAATTTAGGGGCGCACCCAAACGGGTAAAATCGAGGAATTTATAGCCCCCGGGGGCATAAACCATGGTATTAGTTTGATAGCCAATCGGTGTTAGATAACTATTAGAAGCAGCAAAGGTGACAGCATACATAAAAGCCAAAGGATTTAAACCCAAAGTTTTCGCCACTTCCACGGCGACGGGAATCATTAACACGACGGCAGCATTATTGGAAAGGATTTCAGTTAAAAATGAGGTAATTAGATAGAAGAAAACTAAGATCCAAAACCCCGAAAGATGTCCGCCGATAGCTACTAAATTATCTGCTAACCATTTAGTCGTTCCTGAGTTATCCATGGCAGTACCCAGGGGAATTAAACCCGCTAATAAAAAGATAATATCCCAACGAATGGAACCATAGACTTCCCCTGGTTTTAGACAGCCAGTAATTACCATTAAAACCACCCCAACTAAACTGGTGACGAGAATCGGTTGAATATCAAAAGCGGCAATAATAATCACCGACAAAGTAATCATTAAAGCAATAATCCCCTTATCCTTTCGCAGGGATTCGATATCTTTTTCTTCTAAGACTAATAATTCTCGCGTGGTTTGTAACCCAATAAAACTCTGTTTTGGTCCCTGAACTAAGAGCAAATCGCCAAACTTTAAAGGAATTTTCCCTAATCTTCCTTGCAGTAATTCCGAACCACGCCGAATCGCCAAAACCGTGGCGTTATAACGCTGACGGAATTTCAAATCTTTTAAAGTTGTCCCAATTAAACGGGAATTAGAGAGAATCAAAACCTCGGCTAATTTTTCCTCACCTGTAGTAATTACCGATTCAATATCTCCTTGGTGAAATTTGACATCGGCAAAGATTTCTAAACCCCGTTCATCTTTGATTTTTAATAGTTCTTCCCGACTACTGTGAACGATTAAAATATCGCCAGCATTGAGAACTTTATCGGCTAAAGGTTGGGATAAATGTACCTTATTTCTGATTAATTCCAACACATCAAAATCGAACTTTCTTTGTAGTCCACTTTGAGATAAAGTTTGACCGATAAGATTAGAACGAGGGCTAATAATTACCTCACTCAGATATACTTTAGAACCATAATCATCGTCCAAAAATTCCCCCGTGGAAGATTTGCGATCAGGTAATAATTTCGGGGCAAAAATTGCTAAATAAATCAAACCAGCTAAAAAAGTTACTACTCCCAGAGCAGTGAATTGAAATAAGCTAAATTCCCCATAACCCAGCTTGGCAGAAATACCACTAGCGAGAATGTTTGTAGAAGTTCCCACCACGGTAATCATCCCCGCTAAAACTGTGGCGTAGGAAAGGGGAATTAATAACTTAGAAGGGGAAATTTTTTGTTTTTTACACCAATCTTCAACGATGGGTAAAAAGATCGCCACCACTGCCGTGTTATTAATAAAAGCACTAATCGGCCCCACCAATGCCCCTAGGACAAATACCTGTTGGTGGGGATTTTTACCCCCCCAAACCAACAAGCGATCGCGAATTACTTGAATCACTCCCGTGCGGGTAATTCCGGCACTAAGCACAAACATCGCCATCACTGTCACCGTGGCAGAATTACTAAATCCGGCGATACCTTCTTCGGGAGTAACTAAACCCAACAGAATCAGGACAATCGCCACACATAAAGCGGTTAAATCTACCGGTAGCCATTCCGCCACGAAAGCGACTAAAGCAACGACTAAAACCGTTAAAGTCAGAATAATTGGTGTTGGCATTGATTTATTTTTTCGTCATGAACCAGCGAATAAATAACTTCTCCAACTCGATCCAAACAAACATTAAGGCACTAAATCCAAAACAGATTAACAATTCCGTGCCACTAATCCATTGAGTGCCGAAGAAGCTTTGTAGGGGAGGAGCATAAATTAACAACAATTGTAGGATCGTTGTCAAGCCCACGGCAGCAATAATGTAAGGATTAGAGAAGGGATTCATTTGCACAGCTAACTGGGTATGGGAACGCACCGCTAAAGCATGACCCATTTGTGCTAAACAGAGGGTAGTAAATACCATGGTTTTCCAGCGTCCAGGATCTCCGATTTCGGGGGTTGCCTGAGTATATTGGTAAGCCCAAGCCATCATAATAATAGTCAGAATCGCAAACACCACACCGATGCGAATCATATACCAACCCAAACCGCGGGCGAAAATGCTTTCCCGGGGGCTAAAAGGTGGACGTTTCATCACATTAGGTTCAGCGGGTTCCATTGCCAGAGCCAGAGCCGGTAAACCGTCGGTGACAAGGTTCATCCAGAGGATTTGTAAGGGAGAAAGGGGGACACCGCCTAAACCGAGCAGCGGAGCCGCTGCAATCGTTAAAACCTCGCCAATATTACTGCCGAGAATGTATTTAATAAAGCGCCGAATGTTGCTGTAAACCACGCGCCCTTCTTCGGTGGCGGCGACGATGGTGGCAAAATTATCATCCAGCAAAATCATATCACTGGCTTCTTTGCTGACATCGGTTCCCGTAATCCCCATGGCGATGCCGATATCCGCTTGTTTTAGTGCCGGAGCATCATTGACTCCGTCCCCCGTCATGGCGACGAATTTGCCCCGTTTTTGTAAAGCTTGGACGATTCTCAGCTTATGTTCGGGAGAAACGCGAGCATAGACGCTCACACCATCTACCTCTGCCTCTAGGTCATTCTGAGACATTTTTTCTAATTCTTTACCCGTGATCACTCGCTCTCCGGGGGCGGCAATGCCCAATTCACTGGCGATCGCCTTGGCCGTTAATTGGTGATCTCCGGTAATCATAATCGGACGAATTCCCGCTTGACGACAGAGGGCAACCGCTTCTTTAACTTCTTTGCGGGGTGCATCGAGCATTCCCACCAATCCCAACCAAACCAGGGATTGTTCCTCACTATCTTCTCTTTCCGCTTCTGGCACTTCTGTCATCGGTTTATAGGAAAAACCTAAGACTCGTAGGCCATTACCCGCCATTTCGTCATTTTGTGCCAAAATACGACTTCTTTGTTCTGCTGTTAAGGGTTGACTTTCCGCCCCAACTTGGATCAGAGAACAACGTTCGAGAATTAATTCCGGTGATCCTTTGGTGAACATTAAATAGGCAGAATCCCCCAAACCTAACTGGGCATTCTCACAGATTACTGACATTCTCTTTCTTTCGGAAGAAAAGGGAAATTCGCCTAAACGAGGGCTTTTGGGTGTTAATGCTTCCCGATATAGCCCTCCTTTACCCGCTAACGTCAGTAAAGCTCCTTCGGTGGGATCGCCTAAAATTAACCATTCTTGCTCTTTATTTTGCAAAAGTGCATCATTACACAGCACACAAGCCGTTAAAATTGCCTGTAGTTCGGGATCACTTTCACTAGCACCATTAAACTCACCGATGGGCGCGTAACCTTCCCCCGTGACAGTAATTGTCTGCTCGGAGGTATTAACTTTCTGCACCACCATTTTATTTTGAGTTAAAGTTCCGGTTTTATCGGAGCAAATCGTCGTTACCGAGCCTAAGGTTTCCACTGCTGGCAATTTACGGATTAAAGCTTGTCTTCTCACCATTCTCTGGGTTCCAATTGCCAAAGTCACCGTCACCACTGCCGGTAAACCTTCGGGAACAACCGCCACAGCCATACTGAGGGAAGTTTCGAGGAATGATTCAAAAAACTGCCAACCAAAGCGAATTACACCGCCAAGGACGACTATAGCCACTAAAGCTAGGGAACTACTCACTAAAACGTTACCTAACTGCGACATTCGCTGCTGTAGGGGAGTTGGTTCACTTTCTACTCCTTGCAACAAAGCGGCGATTTTACCGATTTCCGTATCCATTCCCGTCCTGGTAATCGCCACTTTCCCCCGCCCTTGTACTACTTCCGTACCCTGATAGACAAGGTTAATGCGATCGCCTAAAGAGGCATCTTCCGGTAAAACCTTCTGTGCTTGTTTATTCACCGATTCCGCTTCCCCCGTGAGGGCAGCTTCGCGAATTTGCAGGTTTTGTGCTTCTAATAATCTGCCATCGGCGGCAATTTGTACCCCCGCTTCCAGTAACATGATATCCCCGGGTACAAGTTCCTTAGCCGCCACTTCAAAGGTGCTACCATTACGGATAACCCGGACTTTCGGCGAGGATAACTGCTTAAGGGCTGCTAATGCCTTTTCTGCCCGACTTTCCTGTAAATATCCTAAAATACCGTTTAAAATAACAATCGTAAAAATAGCGATCGCATCTTTGGGAAATTCCCCTTTTTTCAGATCCAAAACCGCCGAAACCACCGCCACGGCGATCAGCATCACTAACATAATGTTAGTAAACTGTTCCCAGAGAATCATTAACGGGCTACGTCCCCCCGTTTCTTTTAGTTCATTTAAACCGAAAATATCCTTTCTTTTAACAATTTCAGCCTCGATTAAGCCAGTTTCCCCATTGGTTCTCAGTATTTCTAGGGTTTGTTCCCCAGTCAAATTATGCCAAGCACGATTATTCTCTATTTCCGAGACTTGAGGTGACGTAGTGGGAAAAGTCATAGCGATCGATTGAAGAGGGTGTACGCGTGAACTAAGAAGGTAAGCGAATTAAGCTAATTACATATCACAATATCAGTTATCAGTTATCAGTGACCAGTAAGCAGTTATCAGTGAGCAGTTATCAGTGAGCAGTTATCAGTGAGCAGTTATCAAGGAAGTGGGGAGACCACTTTGTGCGCGTTGCAGGGGGAGAATAAATAAAAATAATCTCCTGCCTCCTGCCTTTTGCCTCTTGCCTCCTGCCTTTTGCCTTTTGCCTCCTGCCTCCTGCCTTTTGCCTCCTACCTTTTGCCTTTTGCCTCCTGCCTTTTGCCTCCTGCCGACCGCCTTCTCGACAATCTGAAAAAAAATGTAACGAAATGTGAAGTATAATAGCGAATGTGATAAAGACAAGACATTAGAGAGTAGATAGGAAACGATGCGAGTTGCGATCGCTGGTGCGGGACTAGCCGGATTATCTTGTGCGAAATACCTTGTCGATGCGGGACATACGCCCATCGTACTGGAACGTCGCGATGTATTAGGGGGAAAAATTGCCGCTTGGAAAGATGCCGATGGGGACTGGTACGAAACCGGTTTACATATCTTCTTTGGCGCTTATCCCAATATGCTGCAATTATTCAAGGAATTAGGCATAGAGGATCGCCTACAGTGGAAAGAACACTCGATGATCTTCAATCAGCCGGAAAAACCGGGGACTTATTCGCGGTTTGACTTCCCTGATATTCCCGCCCCAATTAACGGTATTGTTGCCATTCTTCGCAATAACGATATGTTAACTTGGGAGGAAAAAATTAAATTTGGACTCGGTTTAATCCCTGCCATTGTTAAAGGTCAAAGTTACGTCGAGGAGATGGATAAATATTCTTGGTCAGAATGGCTAGAGAAACAAAACATCCCTCCTAGGGTAGAAAAAGAAGTGTTTATCGCTATGTCGAAAGCCCTAAACTTTATCGATCCTAACGAGATTTCCGCCACGATTCTACTAACAGCCCTCAACCGCTTTTTACAGGAGAAAAACGGCTCAAAAATGGCTTTTCTCGACGGTTCACCCCCGGAAAGACTCTGCCAACCTTTAGTCGATTACATCAGCGCTAGAGGTGGCGAAGTGCGCTTAAATGCCCCTTTAAAAGAGATACTCTTAAATGAAGACGGCACGGTTAAAGCCTTCTTAATGCGCGGTTTAGACGGTGGGGAAGATTATCTTTTTGAAGCCGATCTTTATGTTTCGGCGATGCCTGTAGATCCTTTAAAAGTTTTACTGCCTAAACCTTGGCAAGAAGATAAATTCTTTCAAAAATTAGAAGGATTAGAAGGGGTTCCCGTCATTAATTTACACCTCTGGTTTGATCGCAAACTAACCGACATCGATCATTTATTATTCTCCCGTTCACCTTTACTCAGTGTTTATGCTGACATGAGCAACACCTGTAAAGAATACGCCAACCCCGATCGCTCGATGTTAGAATTAGTTCTCGCTCCCGCTCAGGATTGGATTAGCAAATCCGATGAAGAAATTATCGCCGCCACGATGAAAGAATTAGAAAAACTCTTTCCTCAACATTTTACTGGCGATAATCCCAGTCAATTGTTAAAATATCATCTGGTGAAAACTCCCCGATCGGTTTATAAAGCCACCCCTGGCCGACAAGCTTATCGACCTTCTCAGAAAACTCCGATCGAGAATTTTTATCTCGCCGGTGACTATACCATGCAAAAATATTTAGGAAGCATGGAAGGAGCGGTTTTATCGGGGAAATTAGCGGCAGCAGTGATCAGCAAAGATCACCCCGCAGCACCGCTAAACCCGAATAAAACCCAATCCACACCAGTGTCCAGCGCTCGTTAATTCTCTGGCTAGGGACTAATGACGAAAATGGCCTTGAGTGAGACAATGCTATATCATTAGCCACAGTTCGCCGTTAATCTAAGTCAATCATTCCGCCCCAGCAGAATGCTCCAATTGCCAAAACCGACCCACCCCACCAAACCCCTCGTCTCCCTTGCGGAGTCCTACGAACTCTGTCGCCGGATTACAGAGAAGTATTCCAAAACGTTTTATCTCGGTACTCTCCTGATGCCGAAAGCAAAACGTCAAGCGATCTGGGCAATTTATGTCTGGTGTCGTCGTACCGATGAACTGGTCGATGGTCCCCAAGCCCGGTTAACTACCCCTGAAACCCTCGATTTATGGGAAAAACAGCTAGAAACTGTCTTTTCTGGGGTTGCCCTTGAGGATGCCGATGTCGCTCTCGTGGATACTCTAGAAAAGTTCCCCATGGATATCCAACCCTTTCGGGATATGATCGCCGGGCAACAGATGGATCTCTATCGCAGTCGTTATCAAACCTTTGATGAACTAAAACTGTACTGCTATCGGGTGGCGGGAACGGTGGGGTTAATGTCCAGCGCGGTCTTAGGATTGGAAGATGGCGATCGCTCGGCCCCTTGGCGACGCAATCAAAGCGTTTATATTCCCCAAGAAGAAGCGATCGATCTCGGTATTGCCAATCAATTAACCAATATTTTGCGGGATGTGGGGGAAGATGTCCATCGTGGGCGGATTTATCTACCTTTAGAGGATTTAGAGCGTTTTAACTACAGCGAAGATGATTTACTCAAAGGGGTTAATGATGACCGTTGGAAGGGGTTAATGCGCTTCCAAATTGAGCGGGCCCGTTATTACTACGATTCCGCCGAAAGGGGGATTCGCGCCCTTAATCCCGATTCCCGTTGGCCGGTTTGGGCGGCTTTACTGCTTTATCAAGGCATTTTAGACGTAATTGAAGCAAATAATTACGATGTCTTCGCCCGTCGTGCCTTCGTGCCTTTAGCCAAGAAAATGCTCTATTTACCCGTGGCTTGGTTGCGATCGCAAGCCTTATAAAGATGCGACGGGTTTTGTCGCTTGGCGACTCCACCCATCGAGTCTTAACTAGGGTTGGCTTTTTCAGAGCGATTTAGGAGTCACCAACCAGAAAGGTCCGGTTTCCGTGCAGGGAACATCTCGATCGGTTTCGTAAACCACAAGGCCATCTTGCCGATCCAAAACCAGGGCTTCTCCTAGACGGACGTAGGATATAAATGGGCCGAGATAGCGGACAATAGGCTCATCGCTACAGGCTGGCAATACCCGATCGTTAAAATACTCGCACCCCACATCCTCGACGCTTTCATAGTAGCGGATGCTGAGATCATCGATCGCTTTCCCCGGAAAGCGGTCTTGGATAGCTGACCGGAGAAATTCTGGCAGCGGTCGATCGGGCGATAATAATGTGGCAGATTTCATGGCTTTTCCCCCTAAAACTAAAGGAAGCGGGAAACTCTGACAAATGCCTATCCTCTCGGAACTATTCGCTTCCGCTCCCCACCTGGTCAATTTTTTACTAGGGATGGGATCTGGCGCAGGGAGTCCCCTTGTATTCATTGTAACAAATTTCTCCGCAAAGGTTCAGGGCGATACGGTGAGAACAGTTTTTCTTGATTTTTCGTTACAAAGATTGACAAATTTATCCTTTTATTTTGGCGATAATAATAATGGCGTTGCTTAACCGAGGTATAAATACTATCGCTCTTGGAGGGAGTCTGGCAAAAGTCTTACAGTCTCTAAACTCTAGCTCTCTTATGGGGTAAGCCTTCAAGCTATCGCTAACTAACAGAAACCCGAAATTTGAGTTTTTATTAGAAAAAAAGTTAGCGATCACTTGTCAAGCAAGAGTTTCAGAATCTAGATTCGGTCAGGGATTTCCGAAAGTTCCAGAAGAGTGCTATAGCGGTTCTCACACCTGTGTGGCACAGCTAAACCTTTGCTGGGTAAGCTTTTCAACATCTATAATGTACCTCTTGCAAACAGGAAACGCTATAATTTGGCACATATCCACAAGTTAGCTTAGTCCGAGGTTTTAAAAATTGCCTAGAGGACAATTCATAGTTAAAATCGGCAACGCCTCCTCCCAATACTAATTTTCAATAATCTTTTCTTAAGGAGTTTATTTCTCATGACACATCAACATATCATTCTCAAACTCAATGATGGAATTTTCGATACTAAACCGGAAGTCGTTAACGAAGTCAAACGCCTGCAACAAACCCTAAAAGATTGGGGAACTTTAGCGGCAAACGAATCAATAGATGGAAAGTTTGGACCGAAAACTGACGAAGCCGTTAAGCGTTTTCAAGGGAAACACTCTCTCACACAGGATGGTATAGTGGGTCGAAATACCTGGGCGGCACTCTTGAAAGTGCCAATATCAGAAATAGATATTATCCCTCGCCCCAGTGGTGGCCCAGATCAGGGGAATTCACCATTTTCAGGAAATAAAGGAATAATTCACAATGAACTGATAAGTCATGGATTTTCTCCTGTACAATGTGCAGCAATTTTAGGGTGCTAGCAGCAAGAATCTTCGTTTAATCCACGCGCAGAGGAAGGCCCGCCACCAAAGGGATTAGGATTAGCTCAATGGAGTTTTGACCGACGGAAACTTGTACCTGCATTCACGAATAGTGTGGCTACTGACATTCACAATCAAGTCAATCTTTTCGTTCAGGAATTAAATACTACAGAAAAAAAAGCTGGACAGATTTTACGTTCTGCCACAACCCTAGCACAAGCAATGCAAGGAATGAAAGAGTATGAGCGATTCGGAATTGCGGGAAATCGCGAAAAGTTCGCAAAACAAATCTTAAAGGAACTCACATAGTCATCAGTAAGCGATGCTCGGTTTTTGAAGTTCTCTAGATTTGCTCTGCTGACAAAACTATAGGAGAGGGAAATAATAGTGTGTAGTTTACTAAGAAATTAACTCTAGTTCTAACAAAGTTATTATAATCATCTCCTGATAAGCGAAAAGTCAGACTATTACCATAATATGAAATTAACGTTCCCTGATGTGAAATCAACATTCCCTTTAACGGCAATTCTCATTTTTTTGAGTGTTCCGACCTTTTCCCTCAAATCACAAGCTGCACCTCCACCTACTAAAGTAGGACAGTGTAGCAACACTTTTGTTTCTAAGGTAATGACTAGATTACAAGATGCAGTTACCAAGAAACCGATCTTGGGTTCGGGAACATCAATTGAATTTACTAACGGAATCTATCTGGTTTCTTATGACACGGTTCCTGAAGCCGAATCTTCCAAGCCCAGAGATCCAGTAAAATTGTGTTTAATTTCAATTCCGAAAAACTGCCCTCCTGGTGACAATCGAGGAAAAGTTTATACCGTAACTAACCTCAGAACCAAAAAAACATTCACGCTCCCAGATTCTCAGCATAGTTGTGGAGGAGCATAAACAGGTTTATTTTTCAATCCTCTAAACTATTCTAATTTTAACTTACTCTAACTAAGGAGAACAAAAAAATGCCTTTTACTGCCAAAGTGATTACAACTAATGAATGGGGATCAAGACCAGCCGGTCCCTTTGATAAAACAGTGCCTAAATTTATCGTGATTCACCATACCGATAATCAGAATCCCCCTAACGATTCCTCAAAGGGAACAATAGATGGAGCTAAACAATTAGCTCGTGATATTCAAAAATTTCACATGGATAGTAGAGGCTGGAGTGATTCTGGACATAATTTTCTGAATACAACTGGAGGAATTCTTCTAGAAGGAAGACATGGAACTCTTGATGCAGTTAAACAAGGAATGTGCGTTCAATCTGCCCATGCTCGCCAAGACGGAAACCGACTTGCTGGCGGTAATAAGTCTCCTGGAATTGAAAATGAAGGCAACTTCATGACTTTTAAAATGGGACAAAAACAGTGGGATAGTTTAGTAGAATTATGCGTTTCTTTATGTAGCTCTTGCAACATTAGCCCTAAGAATATTCGAGGACATCGAGAGTTTAGTAATACTGATTGTCCGGGGGATTGGTTATTTAGTCAATTACCTCGTTTACGACAGGAAGTTGCTAATAAATTAGGTAGCACAGTTGAAGAAGATGAACCCTTACTTAAACTAGGTTCAATTGGTCAAGATGTTATTGAACTTCAACAAAAACTAACAGATAAAGGCTTTTCTCCGGGGGCAATAGATGGAGATTTTGGAGAAAATACCAAGCAAGCTGTTATTGCCTTTCAACTTTCTGTTGGACTAACTGCTGATGGTATTGTTGGACCTCGTACTCGCAAAGCTTTAGGTTTATAGGCTTAATTTGATGTGTAATTAATTCTATCGAGGTACTTATGACTAGAAAATTTATCGCCTGTAAACAACAAGTCTTCAATCGTGGAGTACCCCCTGATTCGTTTCTGAATGAATTGATCGATTGGGCCAAGCAAGCTCCAGATGATATCTTCACGCCGAATGATAAACACGACATTTACTCCAACGTCAAACCAGAACTCGGACCTTGGCAAGGTGTCCTACACCGCAAGGCAGTCATGCTGGAGGTACTGAGGGTGCTTGGCGGCTTCGAGAGTTCATGGAACTGGAACGAAGGAAGGGACACGACGAATCCTGACTCCAACACCCCTTGCTCGGAAGAAGCTGGAATTTTTCAATGCTCAGGCGATTCGATGGATTTTGACCCTAGCTTGAAAAAGTTGCTCAAAGATACTTCTGGCAAGACGGATTGCGAGACGTTTATCAAAGTCTCGAAAAGCAACCACAAATTCGCTATCGAGTATTGCGCCAGACTTCTGCGGTTTACCGTCAACCATCACGGACCTGTAAAACGAAAGGAAATTAATCCTTGGTTGAAACGCAATGCGGTGGTGGAGTTTCAGGGTTTTCTATCTGATTGAATTTCTGTAAGGGGGTACTAACCCCCCTCAATTTCAAGCTGACGACAAGGAGACTACTCCATGAAAAATCGGCGTTGCTGAATCAAGGTATGAATGCCAACTGTGCAGGTTCCCGTGCAAAAGTTAGTTTGGCTCTAGGTTTTAAAAATACTAGAAAAGAAGATTCATATCTCAAATCAGCAACTCCAGAAGTGGTTTAGTAGTGCCGAATTCTCGTTCCCAATCATTTAGGAGGTAGGAAAGATGACAATTTATGTCACCCGCGAGGGAGATAAACTGGTGGCCGATTCCCCACTGGAATTGGTGGAAAAATTACAACAATGTCAGGGGAGAATGACGGAAACAAGACAGGAATTCATGACTCGGATGGCTGCACAGATGGTGGCCAGCCAAGGCGTTACTGTTCCTATCACCGATCCAGAGAATTTTATCGCCGAGCTAATCCATAACGATTTTCTCAGCGTGGTGGACAGTATTGATGGCTGAAAGTCGGCCGGGGAATTGACGGCAAAACTTCGCCCCTAGGGTTTCTAACACTCAACCCCACTACCCTAGGTCAAAAAGCAAAATTTCCGAGTCTTCTAGAGATTGAATAGCCAAAGAAGTTTCCTCGCTAATTGCCGCTCCATCCCCCGCTCGTAAATGCACGCCATTTAGAGTTATTTGCCCTCTAGCCACTTGTAACCAGCCATAACGACCGGAAGCTAAGGAATGAGTCAGGGACTGGCCTAGGGGCAGAATTCCTGCGTAGAGATTAACGTCTTGATCGACTTTAACCGCGTTACCGGCACCGGTGGGAGAGGCGATTAATTGTAGGGTATGGGGAGAAAATTCGATCGCTTTTTGTTCATAACTGGGTTCTAGATTTTTTTGGTCGGGAATAATCCAAATTTGCAGAAGATGGAGGGGATTAGTGGCAGAATGATTAAATTCACTGTGTTTTATCCCCGTTCCTGCGCTCATCCGTTGAATTTCACCGTGTCGAATCACGGAACCAGTGCCGAGACTGTCTTGGTGTTCTAGTTCTCCCGCCAAAACATAGGTTAAAATCTCCATATTCTGGTGTCCGTGGGTGTGAAATCCTTTTCCCCCAATCACTTTATCCTCATTAATAACTCTGAGACTCCTAAAATTAATCTGTTGGGGATCATAATATTGGGCAAAAGAAAAAGTATGATAGGTATCCAACCAACCATAGTTAGCGTGGCCTCTTTCCTCCGCTTGGCGTATAGTAATCATCAGTTTTCCTCTTTTTTATCTCTATATTCCTAGTATATGAAATCTTGCCAAAAATGAGCAGTAGGCACTTAAAATTCAGATAGTTACTTTAGCTGCTTTTTTAGCACCAAAAGCCTCCTATTGGGAGCTTAGGAAGAATGTAGTTACTTCTTAGAGCAGAGCAAATCATACTAAATCTGGTTATTAAAGACTGATTATTTATTACCCCTTTTGCCTGTTCTCATAAGTAGGCTATACACAACGGATTTAGTATCATCTCGAGAATTGGCAAATATAGCTCGATTTTTGTTTAAGCTGTACTGCATTAAATTGCGTATTGAATAATTTAGTACAAATGCTCAAATTTCTTCTCCCTGCTTCCTTTCCCCCTCTCCCTGGCAGTCTTAAAGAGTTATTTAGATAGTCAACAGCTTATGATTGCGGTAAAAAACCCTAACTATAGCATTTGGGCAGGTTACTTCATAAGTTGCAGTTCAGCTTGCTTGATCAAGATTTCAGGTCAAACTTAAACCAAATCTCGCCAATCTATCCCTAAATCTTGTAATTTTTGAGCCATCTTTTCCGCTACTTCTTCAGGGGTGGGAACGAGTTTACCTTCAGGGGTAAAAAGCGTAATTGGCTGTCATGAACCCCTAAAAATAATTCTAACTGTTGACTCCATAACCAACCCTGTTCATTCGCTGCAATTTCTTCGTATTTTCCTGCCATCAACTGAAACCCCTTAAATTCTAAACTGGTGGGATCAAACCAGAAATAGTTAGGAGTCCAGAAAGTTTCCTGATAAATTTCTTTCTTGAGACCTCGATCGGTTTCTGCCGTTGAATCAGACAAAATATCGATGATGACATGGGGATATTTGCCATCTTCTTCCCACACTACCCAACTTTTACGCGGTTTTCTTGCTACTCCCAAAACCACAAAAAAATCAGGACCCCTAAAATATTCTGATTTACGTTGATTGGGACTGTAATAAATAGTCAGATTACCAAAAGCATAGAAATCTTGGCGGTCTTTCCATAATAACTCTAGTGATTGGATCAAAAGCATCAATTGACGCAGATGTAACTCTGTTTCCATAGGGGATTCATCACTCAGTAAATCACTTTTGGGAAAGATAATTTTCTTTAACTCATCTTCAACAATAACCATGACAACCACTCAATTATTTAACCTTCCCTATTTTAGCTCTTCAGTAGAACGTTCTACTGTTTCCTATCAACCTAATCGTTTAGCAGGATTACGACGCTTTGCCATAGCGATTACCTTTCTCAATAGACCTCTTGCATAATTTTTTTATGGTATAATATAAGGTTTTGCTTTTTTCTCAATTCTTAGATTGAAGTGGAAAAAAGAATAAAATGTGATCTTAGGTCAGGAAATCATCTATAATTTTGCTATGTTTATTAGCAA
>NZ_JADBUZ010000191.1:0-4287 GCF_020245305.1 Microcystis sp. M20BS1
AATCCCAAACCGCTAAATCAAGATCAGAATGGGGAGTTATTTCTTCATAATTTAACAATGAACCAAATAAAACAACTTTCGTGACTCCATACTTCTCTTTAAGGAGACTAGCACATTTTTGAGCAATTTTTAACCCTGCTTATTGCCGTTGTTTCATCTCTAATAGAAATTGTTCACGGGTTGCTCTCGCTGCTAAAACTTCAGCAATAATCTCTTGTTTTCGTTCTTCAGTTAACTGTGTCATTATGATTACCCCTAAATCATTGAATATCAATAGTTTCTATAATAGCAATTTTTGTGATCAGCGATCGCTTCTTCTTCTCGATTGGATTGAAACAACGAAACCCAACAATAATAAAGGTGTGTTACTGCGGTGACACACCTTTTATCTATCAGTCATCAGGAGAGCTTATTTATTTTCTGCTTAGATCAGTTAAAATTGAGGAATGATCGGCCTAGAAATTGGGTTTATCTTCGTACTTAACCTTAACATGAGAGTGTAGGCTGGGTTTCACTATCGTTCAACCCAACCGTATTTTATCTGTTCCTTGCTGAGATTCAGTTAAAATTGTAGCGTTATCACCATGAGTTAGATAGAACCCAACATCCATGATCAACTCTCTCAAAGAAGCCCAGGCTAAACTCCCCGAACTGATTGACAATCTCAAACTGGGGGAAGAATTGTTAATCACCGACAATAATCGTCCAATTGCCCAATTAATCGGGCAAATACCCATACCGCCCCAACGCCTAGTCCCCGGACTATGTCAAGGAATAATTACCATCGTAGCTGATGACGAAGAACATTGGCAAGATTTTTTGAAAACTTAAATAGAGATTTAACACTATGACTAAATTAGATATAGCTCAAGCTAAATCCGATCTCTCAAAACTTCTCGATTTGGCAATTAACGGAGAAGAAATTGTTATTATGCAAGGCGACGAGCCAGTAGCCAAAATTTCCCCCATCAAACGACCCTTAAAACGAGGAAGTGCTAAGGGAAAAGTATGGATGAGCGATGACTTTGATGAACCTCTTGAAGACTTTCAAAATTACAGGGAATGACTTTTTTATTGGACACACATATTTTTCTTTGGTTTGTTAATGACGATCCTAGATTAAGCAATGCTCTCAAAGATTTAATTGAAGATGAGAACAATTTTAGTTATCTTAGTATCGCCAGTCTTTGGGAAATGTCTATTAAATATAATTTAGGAAAGTTAAGGTTAGTTCCTTCCTATGAAGAGTTTATTGAGAAAGAAGTGAACGAAAGTAGGATTGTTTTACTAAATCTTGAACTAGAGCATCTAAAAATTAATGCTTCTCTACCTTTTCACCACAGAGATCCTTTTGATCGCATTATTATTGCTCAATCTATGGCTGAGAATCTCCCTATCATTACAAGTGATTCAATTTTCAGTCAATATTCGATTGCGCTTATTTAGTGTAACTCAACAAATGAAAATATTATTGATCTTAGATCAAGATGAAGGAATAGCTCCCAATGATCCAGCCGCTCTTCTAGATTAGATTGAAGCAACGAAAACCAACACTAATAAAGGTGTGTTACTTCGCTGACATACCTTTTACCTATCAGTTATAATGGAAAGGTTTGAAGCCTAGACTTTCATCGAAAATTTTGGGTCTGAAACCCCGTCGTTCTACGACGGCTTTACTGTTAAATATTAGCGCATTTACACGATATATGCTAAAATGTGAGACATGGAAAAAGCCTATTTTTACCGATTTTACCCAACACCCGAACAAGAGTCGCTATTGCGACGCACTTTGGGCTGTGTAAGATTGGTTTACAACAAAGCTCTCCACGAACGAACACAAGCTTGGTATGAAAGACAAGAAAGATTAGGCTACGCTCAAACTTCTTCAATGTTGACCGATTGGAAAAAGCAAGAAGAATTAGACTTTTTAAACGAAGTTAGCTGTGTACCTTTACAACAAGGGTTAAGACATTTACAAACAGCTTTTACTAATTTCTTTGCTGGTCGTACTAAGTATCCCAACTTTAAGAAAAAACATCAGGGAGGAAGTGCCGAATTTACCAAATCTGCTTTTAAATTTAAAGACAAACAAATCTATTTAGCCAAATGCACAGAACCTTTACCTATTCGATGGTCAAGACAAATACCAGAAGCTTGTGAACCAAGCACAGTAACAGTCAGATTACATCCTTCTGGACGTTGGCATATCTCAATTAGATTTGATGACCCAACGATTAAGCCTTTACCAGTAACAGATAAAGCCATTGGAATTGACTTAGGAATTAGTAGCATTGTGATTACCAGCGATGGCGACAAAGTGTCTAATCCTAAGCATTTTAAAAAGCATTATCGGAGACTGCGAAGAGCATCGAAAAATCTTTCCAGAAAACAGAAAGGGTCAAAAAATCGGGAAAAAGCAAGAATCAAAGTAGCCAGAATTCACGCTCAAATCACCAATAGTAGAAAAGACCATTTACATAAGCTAACCACTCAATTAGTTCGTGAAAATCAAACGATTTTTGTTGAGAATTTAGCCGTTAAGAATATGGTCAAAAACCCGAAATTATCTCAGGCAATATCTGATGTAAGCTGGGGAGAAATAACCCGACAATTAGCCTATAAATGCCGTTGGTATGGCAGAAATTACATCGAAATAGATAGATGGTTTCCTAGCTCTAAAAGGTGTAGTAATTGCGGGTATATTGCTGAGAAAATGCCGTTAAATGTTCGAGAATGGGACTGTCCAGACTGTGGGACTCACCATGACCGAGATATTAACGCTAGTAAAAACATTTTGGCCGCAGGGCTTGCGGTGTTAGTCTGTAGAGCGACCATAAGACCAGAACAGAGTAAATCTGTTAAGGCAGGTGCGAAAAATCCTTCGGGAAAGAAGCAGAAACCTAAATCGTGAGGTTTGGGAATCACCGTCCGTTTACGGCGGTGAGGATGTCAACAAATGATGCTCATCTCTCTGAAAAATCTGGGTATCGTATCGTACATAGTGTAATGTCGTTGTCACTACATTATGTTAAAATAATTAAGTTTGGAATTACACACCCATCTTATGAGTAGTAAAACAAAAAGTAAGACTCAGCGTAATACCCTAAATTTGCGAATTAAGCCAGAAGAACGCAATTTGATCGATATGGCAGCCAAAGTGCAAGGTAAGAATAGAACTGATTTTATTTTGGAAGCCGCGCGGAATGCTGCGGAGGAAACTTTGCTCGAACGTACTATTTTTTTGGCTAGTCCAGAGGCTTATGCAGAATTTATCGCACTTCTAGATGCACCACCTCAACCTAATGAACGTTTACGCAAAACCATGCAGACGCTCGCACCTTGGGAGAAGGAATGAATTTGACACCACCTGAACCTCTGGCTAGTTATCACTCAATCACTGATTTTTCCTGCGGAATTACTTCTCTTGATGATTGGTTGAAGCGTCGAGCTTATGCTAATCAAGCCAGTGGTGCAACTAGAACTTTTGTTACCTGCGTTGACAATAGGGTAGTTGGGTATTACGCCCTTGCTTCCGGGGCGATTAGTATACAATCAGCTAATGGTAAATTTCGGCGGAATATGCCTAACCCAATTCCAGTGGTAATTTTGGCACGATTGGCAGTAGATACTTCTTACCAAGGTCAAGGTTTAGGATGCGGTTTATTTCGTGATGGTGCGCTACGGGTTGTTAAAGCGGCTGATACCATTGGTATTCGGGGAATTATTGTTCATGCTATTTCAGAAGAAGCTAAGAATTTTTATTTGGCTTTAGGTTTTGATGTGTCTCCTCTTGAACCGATGACGTTGATGATTACTCTTAATGATTTACGCGCTTGTATTGCTTAGTGCGCTACAGGGGCAACACGGGGTCAACCACAGGGGGTTTGCCCCTACAGGTACGTTTAAGTCCAGAATAACTTTGCTTATGGCCTCATGAACAAGATGTTTGCCCTGATACACTTTACTTAGATTCAGTGCGATCACCAGTTATCTTTAATTAAGTTTCTCCCTTACTTAAATTATTACAAAACAATTGAATGTCATTGATTATGGTTTGATAAGAATTAACAATTTCATGGGGGATGATTAAAACCTTTTCCTCATCTAATTGGCAAGAATAAGCACTTCTCACCAGATGACGAAACTGCCGTAACTCATCCAAAATGAGCCTTGTTTCTTCTGTAATAACTGCTTTTCTCACCCTAGGTATATCAACAGACATTTGCTCTAATAAATCTCGATGCCATTTATCCCCCGTTGGGAATCTTTGATCAATTTTTTTAGCAA
>NZ_JADBUZ010000192.1:0-2994 GCF_020245305.1 Microcystis sp. M20BS1
TGAAATGGGGCGAAAGTCTGTGGACTCTGTGTAAGACAGTACATGGTTTTTTAACTGTGGTATGCGACGGTGGTGGAAGCAGAAACTTAAATCGTGAGGTTTAGGAATCGCCGCACTTTTAGGGCGGCGAGGATGTCAAAACTCTAATCCTCGTGCTTTCCCCGGTCTTTTTCCAAGGCTGTGGGGCGACAGAGTGGAACCCGAAAGGAGGGAACGGTCAAGATACAATGCTAACCCTTACTCGCGCTGACAACGGCAAATCCATCACCATGCAGGTCAATGACCTGCTGCTACTGTCCCTCGACGAGAATCCCACTACCGGCTTTCAGTGGGCGGTCGATGGTGTCGGGAGCGATTTAGTGAAGCTGCAGGCCTCTGAGTATGTACCTGCCATAGAGTCGAGAGTCGGCGGGGGCGGTCAGAGAGTCCTGACCTTTAAAGCGCAACGGGCTGGGATAGGCCAACTAAAGCTTAAGCTCTGGCGAGAGTGGCAGGGAGAGCCGTCAATTGTCGAACGATTTACTGTCACGCTCCAAGTCCGAGAGTAAAGGCTTCTCAGATAGCCAAGGGCTAGTGAGTAACGACTTAGGAGGAAAGGAAAAATGAGTGAAACATTTGTAATTCCCGCAATGGGATGGTTGCCCGACTATCCCGATATTCGTGATGTCACTTTTCAATCTGAACGCGTACCGTCCAAACTGCAAGCTTTGGGACAGCCATCTGTCAAGCAAATGCTGGCCAAAGTGGGAGCAACGACATCTGCCCCAGCAGCGCTGCCAACCAGCGTGGACTTGAGGCCGTGGTGTTCCCCCATCGAGGATCAAAAAACTATCGGTTCTTGTACGGCCCACGCCGGTGTCGGACTGGTGGAGTATTTTGAGCGGCGAGCTTTTGGCAAACACCTCGATGCTTCCAGACTCTTCCTCTACAAAGTGACGCGCAACTTGCTCAAATGGACGGGAGATACGGGAGCCTTCTTGCGCTCAACAATGTACGCCCTCACCTTGTTTGGCGTACCACCAGAAGAGTACTATCCCTACAATATCGCTGATTTTGACAAAGAGCCGTCGGCATTCTGCTACGCTTTTGGCCAAAGCTATCAGGCGATTTCCTACTACCGCCTCGACCCCCCAGGAACGACACGGAGCAACCTATTAACTCAGATTAAAACCTACTTGGCAAATGGGCTGCCCTCAATGTTTGGCTTTACTGTTTACAGTTCTATCAGTCAGGCCAACACCAATGGCGGTAAGATACCTTATCCGACTCCGGGCGAGAGAGTTCTCGGCGGTCACGCCATTGACGCAGTCGGTTACGACGACAACCTCAAGATTAAGAATACTAACCCCGGTGGCATTGAAACCACCGGTGCCTTGCTGATTCGCAACTCCTGGGGGACTGGCTGGGGAAGCGCTGGCTACGGCTGGCTGCCCTACAAGTACGTCCTCGATGGTCTGGCAACTGATTGGTGGTCGCTAATCAAGAGTGAATGGATCGATACGGGACAGTTCGGATAGGAGACCGATTCGATAAGGTGTGAGGGGCAAAATAAAGGCTTCTGGTGAGTTTTTTCAGAATAGGGGGGACGCTGGGAAAACTCACCGTTTGTTGAATTTTTTAGGGTATGCAGACTAGATCATAAATCGATGCTATCCAGAGCTTAGAGGGTATGAATTATGAATAATAATAAAGATAAAAACGATAAGAAAGATAAAAAGAATGGCTCTCCCAGGTTTGGTGGGTAAAATGTATTCTAAGATACATTCCTCCTAGCGAGGGGGTGGAACGAACCACAAAGACACAAAGGACACAAAGATTGATCGATCATATAGTAAGTTAAACTTATCACACAGAACCTAGAAGAGCCAAAGGATTTCTGGGATATTAGTAAAATCGTGGTAACTTTATTATTTACAACTATAGGAGGAGCTATAGGAGGAACGTTTACAGGTCTAACCAATTATTATTTCCGTCAACAAGAACTCGATATAAAGAGAGTTGAAACGGTAGAAAAATTTATGCCTTATTTAGTAGGTGAAATAAATGGACGGACTATTCTTAATGCTCAAGCAGCCAAAGAAAATACCATTATAGTTATTGCATCTTTAGGACATGAAGAATTAGCAATTAACTTAGCACGACTTAATCCCAGTTACACATCTATTCTCATCCTTAAGAAAATTATTCTGAAATCAATGCCTCTAGATACCCATCCGAAAAACAACAATGCTAAAGCTACAGATAGGGCTCTTGAAGCAGTTGAGGCTATTGGAGAAATAGCGAAAGCAAAGATTGATTTAGCATCAGAATCGACAGCTGTGTTACAAAATATAAACAAATTATATGCCATGCAATCTGAAGAGCTTGCAAGTAAAGCTATGGATGTTTTACAAGGGGTAACTCCATTTGCACACAATCGATATCCAGAAGCAACATCGATTAAAAAATGGGCTATTGTAATTAGCAGCGATACTAATTTAGAAGGTGCAAAATATGAAAAAGATCAAGCACTAAAAAAACGAAAAAGCTGGATAGATAAAGTCTTAAAAGAAGGAGAGGTTAATATTTATAAACGCAAAGAATTCTATGCTACAGTTGTTGAAGGTATTAACGAGAGTAATAAAGTTAAAACCTTGAGCTATTGGCAGAACGGATTTAGACCAAGCTCCTTTGTCATTGATTTTAACGATTGGTGTAAAAACCCGTCTGAGGATAAAGGTGGATATTTTGAATGCGAGTAAGCATCAAAGCAAGCTGTGATCGGGTGATAATTTTTAGAGATGTCCACTTTTGGTTCCACACTGTGAACAAAACATTGTTTTCTCCTGAGAGCAGATTTTCCCTGGACTCACTAAATAGACCTCTTGCATAATTTTTTTATGGTATAATATAAGGTTTTGCTTTTTTCTCAATTCTTAGATTGAAGTGGAAAAAAGAATAAAATGTGATCTTAGGTCAGGAAATCATCTATAATTTTGCTATGTTTATTAGCAA
>NZ_JADBUZ010000193.1:0-45034 GCF_020245305.1 Microcystis sp. M20BS1
AAACTATCAATAACTCATGCTTGTAAAGTTTGTACACTAAGGCTTTGAGTTTTTGTTAGATTGATATTTATCAACTTTAGAGCCTTGCTGTGCAGAGAGGGAGCTTGAGGAATTTTCTACAGTGTAAGTTCGGAAGAACCAGTAATTTTAAGCTAAAGAAACACCTTTGCGTTTAAATTTTAAGCCCTTTTTGGAGGATTTTGTTTCAGTTTCCCCCGCCAAAATTTTGGCTTCTTTTTCCTGTTTTTCGATCACGGGTAATTTAAAAATTACGCCCGCAAATATCCAGTAATAAACGCCCACAGGATCCGTATCGAGGGCATACCAATAGGGAAGATAGGCAACAAAGGGCAGCAAAACCCAATAACTACCGGCAAAACCCCGCAGAGTGGAATCTTTGAGAGAAAGATAGGTGCGGAAGGCCAGATAAACTAGATGGGTTATGAATATCATGTACAAGGCAAAACCAATGTATCCCAACTCGAATAAAACTTTACTGTGAAAGGTTTCCACGAAAGAAATATCACCGAAAAACCTAGCAGAAGATGTGGCCACACCGAGTCCACGACCTAAAATACCGCCCTGATTACGGATAGCAAAATCCAACTGTTCTTGAATAAAAGCGGTGGGGGGACTGTTTTGCCAACGGGCGATGGCGCTATCGTAGCGTTGTTGGACAAAATCGGGGTTAAGGAAAGAAAAACCGACAGCTAGGAGTAAAGCGACGGAAAAAATGATCGGCAAAAATCGTTTTAAGTTAGCGATTTGTCCCGTAAGAATCGTCATCAGACCAACAATCATCGGTACAGCAAAGAAAGCTAATCTTTGCCCGGAGACCACTGCATTAATAAGAACTAGGGTTAAACCCACTAGGGCTGCTAGTCGCCATTTTTGAGAAATTTCACTAAAGGCACTGGCATAACAAATCACGGCACTAGAGACCAAAAACCAAGCCCAGTGCCAGGGAGAAACAAAAGTACCGGGTAGGCGGATCATATTTACTTCTGGACTATAGACTAATCCTCCACCGACCAAACACCTTGCCTCTAAGGTGGCTTTGAATAGTGAGTCACCCAGGTAGCCTCTAGTTCCTGCACAACGACCGGTTTTCAGCATCCAGTATTGCATTAGTCCTAGGACACAACAAATAATCGCTAAAGTCACTAAAAGACGACTAAAAAATAAGAGGGTCGGTTTGTCTTTGATTAAGTAATAAGTGCAGAAGATCAAGGGGACATAACCTAGCAAAACTTTAAACCCTAATACTCCTTGCAGAAAAGTCTCACTTTCCCGACAGGGAAGTCCGACCAAACGGCCATCCCTAAAGATACTCATCCCAGCCACGGAATCGCAAGTAGGCAGAAATTGTCTCTGTAAATTGACGGCTAATAGACAGACTACACAGAAAACAAAGATTAATAATAGGGTTGTACCCAATTGTTTCGGGACAATAATCGGTAATCGCTTTTTTCGACATTCTAAAACTAAGGCGATTAAAGCGGGTAGATAAAAGATATCTTTACTTAGCTGGAGGATTGGACTACCCCCCAACCAATAGACGATAGTGCCAGTGAAGGGGACATAGATAATAAATGTCCAAAGAGCCGTACGAGGATAGCTAAAGGAGAAAACTCCTAAAATTAAGGCTAAACTTACTACAGCTCCTATCTTGGGATCAAACAACAAGCTGAGGGGTAATCCGATCAAAATTGCTACACAAATGGCAAAAACAATCAACCCTGTTAACTTTTGTTTCCTTTGCCTTTCTTCTTTTTTCAGGGCAAGTTTCTCCTTGATGTTAGGCGGGCGACTATCGGCTTTTGTTTCCCCTTGTTTATGCTTTTTTTTCTGGCGATCGATACTTAGTCCAGTCATAATTATCCCTTGCTAGGCTAGGCTAAGGGCATTATAATCCCTGTTCCCCTCGATCGACTACAAAAGATAGCTTCGCACCGCTTCCACTAGCCTTTCTGTCCAAAAACTGGCTAATTCGAGGGTTTCTGCTTCCACCATTACCCGAATTAACGGTTCTGTCCCGGAAGCTCGCACCAAAATTCGGCCTTTTTCTGCCATGGCTGTCTCAGCTTGGCGGATTTCTCGCCGCAAAGGTTCACATTGCTGCCAATTACGTCGCACTTCTCTATCTTCCACCCGCACATTGCGTAAAATCTGCGGATAGGTGACAAAGCTATGATCGACTAAATTAGCCAAGGAAACCCTCGATTTCTGCACTAAAACCGCTAAATGTAGGGCGGTTTGCATTCCATCCCCAGAAACTCCGTAATGATGGCAGAGAATATGGCCGGATTGTTCACCCCCTAGCATGGCCCCAGTTTCCCACATTTGCGCCTGAACGTGCTGATCACCCACGGCAGTCCGCAAGAATTGACCCCCCAGTTTTTGCCAAGCGCGTTCAAAACCTAAATTAGCCATCACCGTGGCTACTAATAACCCATCGGGTAGCTGTCCGGCTTCTAAGAGGGAACGACCCCAAAAATAGAGGATATAATCGCCATCTACTACTCTACCCTGACTATCCACGGCCATTACCCGATCGGCATCGCCATCGAAGGCAAACCCTAAATCCGCTTGCTGATTAATCACCGCAGCCTGTAAGCTTTCTAAATGGGTAGAACCACAATTAACGTTAATGCGATCGCCATCGGCTCGCTCGTGTAGGCAGATAACTTCCGCCCCCAAGGCTTGGAATACTAAAGGTGCTAGGTTAACGGCTGCCCCCCAAGCTAGATCCAAAACTATTTTTAATCCCGATAGGTTAATATCCGTCCCGACGGAATCAATCACAGCTTGATAATATTTTTGGATTAATTCGGGACAAAAAGTCGCTTTTCCCCAATTTTCTGGTTTATCTGCTAATTCTAAATTGCCCCTTAAACCCGCTTCTATCTGTGCCGCTAAACTGCCAGACAATTTTAAACCGCTGCCGTCAAAAAATTTAATGCCGTTATCTTCAGGAGGATTATGACTGGCAGAAATCATGATCCCCCCCATCGCTTCGCTTTCTCTGGTTAAATAGGCTACGCAGGGAGTGGGACATAATCCCAGTTGCCAGACTTCTATTCCCGCCCAAGTTAAACCCGCAGTGATAGCATTGGCTAACATATCACTGGAATTACGCGAATCTTGACCAATAATTACCGGTTTGGTGACACCAGCTTGATTTTTTAAGACCTGTCCCGCCCAAAATCCGATTTGTAGCGCTAGGGGGGCAGTTAATAATTCTCCCACTTGACCGCGAATTCCGTCCGTGCCGAACAGGGGTGATGACGGTAATTCGATCAAACCCCCTAAGGATAACAGGGGATGCGATCGAGCTTTTTGCCCATTTTGATACGATAGAGACGCTACCATGGCCGATTCCTTTCCTCACACAACACACTCAGAGAATAACATGATCGCCGATTTTTTAAAATCAATGTTCCCAGTTGACCCTAATCCTCCTCCCGGAGTTCCTTACATAGAGTGTGGGGTGTAGGGTGTAGGGTGTAGGGTGTGGGGTGTGGGGTGTGGGGTGTAGGGTGTGGGGTGTAGGGTGTAGGGTGTGGGGTGTGGGGTGTAGGGTGTAGGGAAATGGGGAGAATAAATAAAAATAATCTCCTGAATCCTGTCTCCTGTCTCCTGAATCCTGTCTCCTGAATCCTGTCTCCTGAATTAAAGATTGTTGATTTTTGCGGGAGGTCTAATCAAGAAACCGAGGTTATTTGGTAAGCTAAAACGATAATCTTGACCCCCGAATGCCCGTGCTGATCAGTGTTGTCATCCCTACCTACAATCGCCAAGCAATCTTAAAAAAATGTTTACTCGCCCTAGAAAATCAGCGTTTAACCGATAATAAGGTGGAAAACTACGAAATAGTCCTTGTCGATGATGGCTCTACCGATGGGACGATCGCTTGGCTAGAAACTCAAAAGGCTAATTTACCCCACCTGCAACTGTGGCAACAGGATCACGGCGGACCGGCGATCGCTAGGAATCTGGGGGTAGAAAAAGCTCGTGGTGATACGATTATTTTTATCGATAGCGATCTGGTGGTGACAGAAAATTTTTTGCAAGCCCACGCCGACGCTTTAACCGCCGGGGCAGCAAGTCTCGGTAGCGATCGCTTATTTACCTACGGCAGCGTCATTAATACCTGTAACTTCGAGCATCCCAGCAGTGAACCCTATAAAATCACCGATTTCTCCGCCGCCTATTTTGCCACGGGCAACGTGGCGATCGCCAAAAAATGGTTATTAGCAGCGGGGTTATTTGATACTCAGTTTCAACTCTACGGTTGGGAAGACTTGGAATTAGGGGTGAGATTGAAGCAATTGGGACTAAAATTAATTAAATGTCCTGAAGCCGTCGGTTATCATTGGCATCCCCCCTTTAATCTCGCTCAAATTCCCAATCTCATCGATAAGGAAATTCAACGGGGACGAATGGGAGTGCTTTTTTATAAAAAACATCCCACCTGGGAAGTGCGGATGATGATTCAAATGACTTGGATTCACCGACTTTTGTGGGGTTTACTTTCCCTAGGCGGAACCCTGAATGAACGCAGCCTCTCCCCGCTGTTACAATGGTTAATCGATCGAGGTAAACCGCAATTAGCCCTAGAAATTGCCCGCATTTTTCTCAATTGGTACAACGTGCGCGGCGTTTATCAAGCTTATCGGGAAATGCAGCCTCAGTGAAATGTCTTGCCAAACACCGATGCGGTGTGACAGGATTTAGCATCGACAACCGACTCCCTAAAACCAGAGACTTTGTACCTCACCATATTTGCCGAGAAAAAACTTAATATTTTCTTTCTTTTTTTGATAATTGCTGCCACAATCAAAAGCAATCGGCATAGAGAGCGGCGGATTACAAGTAAATTTTCCTAGAGGAGGAATCCCATAATGAGTATCGTCGATATTTTAATCGGTTTTGTCGGTGGAGGTGCGATCGGGGGTGGGGCTTTATATGCCCTGCAAGAGGGAAAAATCAGGGAGGCACGGCAAAAACAGGGTAAAATTCGGGCGGATTTAGGTAAAACCGAAGCGGAGTTAGAAGATACCAAAGGAGAGTTAAAACGACTCGAACTCTCCCAAGAACGGATGGGCAATATCGAAGCCGCCTATAGAGAAGAAGTGGCTAAATTACAAAAAGAGTTAGAAGACAGCCAAGGACGTTTACAAGAGGCAGCCGGCGCAAATCCAGTTCAAGCCACGGAAGTTGCCTATAAAACCCAAATTCAGGAACTTGAACAGGAATACGAGACTAAAATCGAGGAATTGCGCCAAAGCTATCAAAGTCAAATTCGCGAGATTATCGACGGCAAGCAAGCAGAAATGGAGGCCCTGCGTCAAAGTCAACAGGCGCAGATTCTAGAATTAGAAAAGGGCTATCAGTGGCAAATTCAACAACTAGAACAGAGTTATCAAAGCCAACTGTTAGAACTACAAAACGACACCCAAACAATCCAACCTGGGGAAGAAATCAATCCTTTTGATGGTTTTATCACCGAAGAAACCCTAGGATTGGAGCCAGAATTTGCTCCCGAAACGCTGCTAGAAGCCACAGTTTCTGAACCAGAATTCGTCAGTGAAATCAATACTTTTGATGGTTTTATCACTGAAGAAAATCTAGATTTGGCAGCGGAATTCACTCCTGAGATGGAGATGTTTGACGAAGAGGAAGAAACTAGAATGATCGTTAGCCTAGAAGAATTATCGGGTAATTACGATCAGAGCTACAGTCAAGAAACCGTTGGCAGTAACACGGGTTTCTCTGATTTATTAGCCACCGACTCAGAAAAATTCGCCGCTGCCCCAAATTCTCTAGATGACTTATTTGCCGATATTACTGACAGCAATAGCCCAGAATTATTCGATCCTTTTGCTGAAGAAACCCCTAAAGTTGAATCTAACCGCCAAAATGTTGCTTCTGTTCCGAGTTACCAAGAGGAACTAGATTTCTTCAGTATGTGGGATGATGAAGGAGTGGGCGATCTAGAATCCCTGCCTTCTGAGGAAGAATTTCCCCTTGATGATCTATTTAGCGATGATTTATTCTCCGATGGAGATAATACCAAAACCACGATGCCAGAATCTCATCAGTAGGTGGATTGCCCGCTATGAAACTAATCTACTCACTTAAAGCAACCAACAGGGAGAAATCTAGATATTAGGTAAAGTTACGTCAATGGTCGTTGGAGCAATAAGGGTGGCAGCGAAATTCAAGGAACTGTAGCCCGTCCCTAGCAGATTTGACATTTTCTCAATCGGGACACAAGGGATAAAAACTTAGTAAGGGCCATAATTACCCCTTGCCAAGGGGAATTTTTTGACTGGAAAACCAATGTTCGCCGTTGGGGCAGCCAAGATCCCTTCAATGGAACCTGTGGCCAGAAAAATTGGAAAAACAGCCCTGGGGTTTCTCGCGAGTGCTATAAAGGAAATAGTCATTTTGATCGCCTACTCGTCCTAACTATGCCACGCACTCAACGTAACGATAATTTTATTGATAAATCTTTTACCGTCATGGCGGATATCATTTTAAAGATACTCCCCGCCGATAAAAAAGCCAAGGAAGCCTTTGTTTATTATCGCGATGGGATGTCTGCTCAAGCTGACGGTGAATACGCCGAAGCCCTCGATAATTACTATGAAGCTTTAACATTAGAAGAGGATCCTAATGATCGCAGTTATATCCTCTACAATATCGGCATTATCCACGCTAGTAACGGCGAGCATCAAAAGGCCTTAGAATACTACGAAGAAGCTATCCAACTTAATCCCAGAATGCCCTCCGCCTTGAATAATATCGCTGTTATTTACCATTTTCAAGGGGAAAAAGCCAGAGAAGACGGACAACAGGCCGAAGCAGAAGCACTCTACGACAAAGCGGCAGAATACTGGAAACAAGCCATCCGATTAGCCCCCAATAACTACATTGAAGCCCAAAACTGGCTGAAAATTACCGGGCGCTCGGAAATTGATGTTTTCTTTTAAATTGAGGAGTCGCTCGTCGGTCGTTAGGAGACGGGAGACGGGAGACGGGAGATTATTTTTATTTATTCTCCCCACACCCCACACCCCACACCCTACACCCCACACCCCACACCCCACACCCCACACCCCACACCCTACACCCTACACCCTACACCCCATTTCTCCCATGATCGATCGAGCTACAGTTGAAAAAATCGCCCATTTAGCCCGTTTAGAGATTACCAACGCTGAAGAAGAACAATTTGCGGGGCAATTAAGCGGGATACTGGATTATTTCGAGCAGTTAAGCGAATTAGACACTGAAAATGTGCCACCCACCACGCGAGCGATCGAAATTCAAAATATTACTCGCGCTGATAGTAATAGACTTTATCGCGATCACGAGGTCTTAGTGCAGGAATCGCCGGTCCCGGAAGGAGATTATTTCCGGGTTCCCCGTATTCTCAACAGCGACGAAGAGTGAATCAGTGAGCAGTTGATCACTGATTTAGATGCCATCTAGGATTTTTGCTGCTATCTTGGACTAAGATCAGACCTAGCAATGGAGACATAATATAATGATCGCAGCCCAAGATGTGGCACCATTTCAGCTTATTTCGAGCGTAGAATCGGCGGCAACAGAATTTAGGCCCTGGGGTTCCTTCACCACCCTAGAAGAGGGTCCCGGTTATAAAATCAAGCGGATTGAAGTGAATCCGGGTCATCGTCTCAGTTTACAGATGCACTACCATCGCAGTGAACATTGGATTGTCGTTTCGGGGACGGCAAAAGTCACCTGTGGAGATAACGAGGAAATTCTCGGTGCTAATCAGTCCACCTATGTGCCGCAGTGTACCGCTCACCGTCTGGAAAACCCCGGGGTAATCAAATTGGTATTAATTGAAGTGCAGAATGGGGAATATTTAGGAGAGGATGATATAGTGCGTTTTCAGGATGATTATGCTCGTCACCAGAGCTAAGACTGCTTTTAGGGGGACAGAAAGGCAAGAAACTATATTTTCGCTCCAAAAACCTTTTTAGTTTAGTCTGTCTGACTGTCTTCCCTGCTGTCAAGGCTTGTCAATTTCTAGAAAAATTTTCTTTTCGGGCCAGGTAGCGGTTTTCCTCATGGGCAGAAAAATAAACTTCCCCTAGACCCTGTGTGGGAAGCTTGAGGAAAGCTGGGCTAGGGGAAATAATTTATTCCTTTGCTGGATTAACTTTAGCATATAACTCTCATTTGTCAGGACTATAACAGCCGGATGTCAATTCTGTGACAAGTGCGAGTTTTCAGTTTACTGATTGCTGGTGACTGATTACTGGTTACTGTCGTCCACCTATTTTCTGAGAATTCTAGAGGTACTTGTAAAGATTTGTTACAAAGAGACGCGGAAAAATCTGAGGACAGGGAGACAAGAAAGGATTATCGACGGGGATCAAGGATTTCAGTAGGAAACTGGATTGGGGATCAAGGGAAACCGATTGTAAAGTTTTCGATACCTCTTGGCGATTTTTGTAATAGTTCGATACATATAACATAGATGATCGGCGATGATTGTAAATTTATATTGCGAATAGCTCATTTTCTTCGGTGTTTTTCCTATACTGGTTTTCATCAACTTTGAGCCGACGTGCAGAAAAGTTAGACCACCAAGTTTGTAAGAGGTCAGGAAGATGCAATTAACCGCAAGAAATAACTGGGGCCACGTTTCTTTAGCAATGCTAAAAAGCTTTCTTCTCTGGAGTTTCGTCCTCACTGTCTGTTTATTAGTAGTGGGATTTCCTTTAGTAGTATTAATGATGACAGTGGGGGCATTGTCTGCGATTATCTTACAGTCAGTTTTACCGGTTAGTTCCGTGCTTTTAGTGGCAGGAATGATTATTGGTATTAACATTTTGGCTATCCTAATTAGTGCCGCTTTGTTGGCAGCAAAAGGTGTTCATCCCCATGAAGTTAGCTGGCTGCACTGGTTACACGGTGAGGTAAAAACCTCTCATCAAGCTGTTTATGCTTCTTGTCCCCTAACTTGCGGGATGATTCATTAAATCTGATTCTCTTACAGCGGAATTGCTTACCTTTTTTCTATTTAGATTTATTTAAGTTTTCAACTGCCTTATCGGTTGATTATACACACTCCAAGCTAGTGCAACCCGGTGAAACCGGGTTTTTTCATTGTTATTGAGCTAAAGCAGTTATCTGAATGGTGAGGTACGAAGTTTTCGTTTTGGGGGGTAGGTCTTCAATCAAATTAGGTTAAACTTCATCTATTATCAGAAAAGCTGTGACTGAATATTAGGAAGATAGGGAGATGAGAGCTTTTTTGCTGTGATCGGTAAACAGTGATTAGTGAACTGAAAACTCACATCTGATAACTGATAACTGATCACTGATAACTAACTGGTATAATGGGCGAGAAAACCGGAAAAAATCGATGTCTAGCCTTCCAGAAACCGACAATCCCAGTTACAAGGCCATCTTAGCGGCATTAAACCATTTAATCAGCGTTGTTGCCCGTTTACGAGACCCAGAAAGCGGCTGTCCTTGGGATTTAGCGCAAACCCCGGAAACCCTAATTCCCTACGTTATCGAGGAAGCTTATGAGGTGGTAGCAGCGATTAAAAGTGGTGATAAAACTGCCATTGCCGAGGAATTAGGCGATTTACTGCTACAGGTGGTTTTACAAGCTCAAATTGCCAGTGATGAGGGTAATTTTAGCCTAGAAGAAGTGGCTAGGGGCATCACTGATAAATTAATTCGTCGTCATCCCCACGTTTTTGGGGAGCTATCCCTAGAAAATCCCGAACAGGTGCGTCAAAATTGGGAGAAAATCAAAGCTGAGGAAAAAAATGACCCGACTATTAGCGGCAAATTAACCCGTTATGCCCAAACTTTACCACCCTTGATCGGGGCGATGAAAATTTCTCGGCAAGCAGCGCGAGTCGGTTTTGATTGGGAAAATATCGCGGGAGTCTGGGAAAAATTTGGCGAAGAGTTAGCAGAATGGCAAGAGTCCCTAGAATCGGACGATAAAGAGCATCAACAGGCAGAATTAGGCGATTTACTCTTTACTATTGTCAATCTTGCTCGCTGGTATGATTTAGACCCCAGTATCGCTTTACAAGAGACTAATCTGCGTTTTATTCAACGTTTTTCCCTAGTGGAATCCGTGGCAGAAAAGCCTCTCCATGACTATACACTAGAGGAATTAACAGTTTTCTGGCAGCAAGCGAAAGCTAAGTTAAACCAACCATCATCTGGGCAATAATGCAAGAGCAAGAAATTAATAAGGACAAATCCAAGAGTTTTTGGGCTTCTATTCGAGAAAATCTGCAAATTATCACTATAGCTTTAGTTTTAGCCCTATTGATTCGCACTTTTGTGGCTGAACCTCGTTTTATCCCCTCTGATTCTATGTTACCCACTTTAGAACAGGGCGATCGCTTAGTGGTGGAAAAACTTTCCTACGATTTCCATCCTCCTCGACGGGGGGATATCGTCGTCTTTGAACCGCCGGCACAATTACAATTACAGGGATATCAAAAGAACCAAGCTTTTATTAAAAGAGTGATTGCCACCCCAGGGGATGTGATTGCTGTCAAGGAGGGCAAAATTTATCTGAATAATCAACCCTTGGCAGAAGATTATATTCTCGAATCCCCTCAATATAATTTAATGCCTTTGCTCGTGCCAGAAAATAACTTATTTGTCATGGGAGATAATCGCAATAATAGCAATGACTCCCATATCTGGGGGTTTTTACCGGAAAATAACGTGATTGGTAGGGCGGTTTTTCGCTTTTTTCCTTTTAATCGTTTGGGGATTTTAGGGGGAAATAGCTAACAGGAATTTTTAGTCCTGAGGATGTTGAACAATTAAGACGGAACAGGGGGCATGATGGAGAACATAATTACTCACACTACCTAAGAATAACTCTCCTAGACCCGATCGCCCACGCCGACCGATAACAATTAAATCAATATTTTCCTCTCGCGCCACTTTACAGATAGTTTTGGCGGCATGACCATAAATTTGCCGGTATTCTCCCTTTACACCCATTTCTCCCGCTTGATTAGCTCTTTTTTGCAACATTGCCAACCCTTTCTGCTCAAATTCTTCCCATTGTTGCCGCCAAAAATCAAGAGTCAGATCATTACCCTGGGCGGGGTAAATATCGGCTAAGTTGGGCGGAATCGGTAAAGGGCTATAATCTTCTTCAGGAGAAAGGACGTGCAGTAGTAGGAGGTTAGCTTCGTACTTACTGGCTAAGGATACAGCCTCCTTAAAGACACTCTCCCCCATCTCCGACAAATCTACTGCTATCAAGATTTTTTGATACATTTTTCAGCCTCTGCAACCATGCCTTATTTAACGGAATCCGACGCTATTAGGAATGCGATCGATCACTTTTGCCATTTTCCCATTCTTTGGTTAGATACGGAAGTAGCCGATTACGATAGCAAGACTCCCCGTTTGTCTCTGATTCAAATTCTGGCTGATTCCACGGATTTAACGGGGGAGCGGGTGACAATTTTGGATGTTCTCGAACGACTGGATCGTACTGACTATTTTATCACTAAAATCCTGTTGGTTGACCGGATAGAAAAGGTTTTGCACAATGCTACTTATGATTGTAAATTTTTGGGCGGTAAAAGCAAAGTTAAAAAAATTACCTGTACCCTAGAGTTAGCTAAACAGGTTCCCTACTATATTGCTCCTTTACCCAATTATCAACTGAAAACGCTGGCTGAATTAGGTTATACTTGATATTTATGAGAAAGGCTGTAATAGCTAGAAAAAATTGCTTGCGGGGATAATCTAAATGACTGTAAAGATCGCTTATCTGGGGCCAGTGGGAACCTATTCAGAAACAGCCGCTTTAGCCTATGCTAACAGTTTACCACCCCAGCCTCATCAATTAATACCCTATCCTAGCATTGCCCTGGCCCTGCGATCGGTTGTCCAAAATCAGGCCGATTTAGCAGTGGTTCCGGTGGAAAATTCCACCGAAGGAAGTGTGGTAATGACTCTTGATGCTTTATGGCAATTACCCAGGTTACAGATTCAACAAGAATTAGTTTTACCGATTTCCCATGCACTTCTATCTCCTCAACAATCGCTAACAGAAATTAAAACCGTTTATTCCCATCCCCAAGCTTTAGCTCAATGTCAAAAATGGCTAGAAAATAATTTACCTAACGTGCCGATTATTCCCACCAATTCTACCACGGAAGCGATTCAAATTCTCGATCGAGAGGCTAATTCGGCCGCGATTGCTTCCCCCCGAGCAGCAAAACTCTATCATGTACCAATATTAATACAACCAATTAATGATTATCCCGATAATTGTACCCGTTTTTGGGTAATGGCTTTAACTTCCTATCCTCAAGGAGAGCGAATGTCCCTCGCTTTTCAAGTTTTAGATCAACCCGGTGCTTTAGTCAAACCTTTAGAAGTTTTTGCCAAACGTCAGCTTAATTTATCTCGGATTGAATCGCGACCAACTAAACGATCTTTAGGGGAATACATATTTTTTATTGATCTAGAAATTAATCTGGATCAACAGCATTTAATCGCAGAAACTTTAGAAGAATTAACAAATTATACCGATGCGATCAAGGTTTTTGGTGCTTATCAGGTGGTTAATTTGCCTGTAGAAAGTTTAGAGGAATTATAAACTAAATTCCTCATAAATTACAGTAGTTAAATAGAGATATTTTAGCTTTTAAGAGAAGGAAGAATCGGCAAAGATGAGTTTTCCTCTGGTGGGGTAAAATCAAGCTTTCTTTCCCCCACCAGAGGAAGAATAATTTCTACAGTTGTTCCTAAACCTTGACCTTGACTAGAGATAGTAATATCTCCCCCCATTATTTTCATAAAATTCTTAGAAATAGCTAATCCTAAACCCGTACCGCTAAATTTTCTAGTTGTGGAACCATCAATCATCACAAAAGGACGGAATAATTTTAATTGCTGCTGGGGGTCGATACCGATTCCTGTATCGATTATAGTGATAATAGCCTGTGGATATTCTAAGTGAGTTATCAGAGAAATAGTTCCCGTCTCGGTAAATTTAATTGAGTTAGAAATAACATTCAAAATTACCTGTTTTAATTTAGTGGGATCAGCATAGACTATCGGATTTTCTGGACAGAAAAGCGAATTTAATTTTAAGTGCTTACCCTGCAGCGATGCTGTTTGTAAATTAATAACTTCATTGATAATTTGGTGTAAATCTACTGGTTCAGGATTAACGGAAAGTTTGCCTGCTTCTATTTTAGCAATACTGAGAATATCATCAATAATTTCCAAAAGATGTACGGCTGCCTTATCCGCTTGTTGCAAATATTCTTTTTCCTCCTCTTCACTGTTACAAAATCCATCCATAACGCAACGAATTGAGCCAATAATACCATTGAGAGGGGTGCGTAATTCGTGGGAAGTATTCGCCAAAAATTGGTTTTTTAATTGATTAGCATTTTCCGCTTCTTGCCAACTCTTAACTATTTCCTCTCCCCAAAGACGTAAACGTTCGAGCATTTCCTCTAGGGACGAGGCTAACTGATTAATTTCTCTAATATTAAAATTTTGTGGTCTAATCTTTTGGGAAGGAATTTTCTGAATATTTAAGGCATAATCTCGCAGTTTTTCTAAAGGTCTAGCTAAATCCCTAGCAATAAGTACAATAGCTACTAAATAAGCTAATAATAAACCAGAAATTAGATAAAAAATTGCCTCCCAAATTTGTTGTAGAGGAGCCAGAGCTTGGGAGAGAGAACTAATGGCTAAAACTACCCATTTTTGGGATGATTCTCCCGTAACTGGACTGGGGAGGGAACTGTAACCAGCGACTAATTCTTTGCCATATTTCTCGAAAGAAAATAAATGGAGAAATCTCCGTCGACCTCTAACAGCATTATCGATGATCAGATTGAGACGTTCCGCATCAGCTTCTTGACTGATATGGCTACCAATGCGATGAAAATAGGGATGAGCGAGAATAATGCCATTTTCAGAAATAACCACGGGATAACCTGACAAAGAACCGCGTAAAACCTTCTCACCATAAAGTAGAGAAGTTTGTAAAATCAGACCAGATTGTAATTGTCCTTGATTGTCGTAGATGGGAACGGCAAAGACTAATTCTAATTGACGATTGTTATCGGGAGATTTAATTAGAAATTTTCTAGGTAAACTTTTAACTAAAATATTCTCGATATTCCTGGCAAAGCTATTCCGTTTTTCTGCCCATCTTTCCAGAGGCAAAATTTTGAGGATTTCTGGTTCACAGGCTCGATTTAATAAAGGTTTCTTGGTCTTAATATCAATTAATTCCAGATAGTTAATCTGATTAGGAAGCTGTGCCGTGAATTGTTGTAAAAAAGCTTGTTTTTCGGCTAAGGTTCCCTGTTTTAAAACCAGACTCTCACCCGCAGTGATCAGATTGGCCCGCAAAAATTGAATTGATTGCTCAATATTGTCTGCTTTTCTGATGGCACTTTCGGTGAGATTTTGACGGGCCGTTTCCAAAAAAGCCGATCGCGCCTTACGATAGGTAACATAAACCCCCATTAGTAGTACAGGAACACTAACCAGGAGTAAGCGAGAGAGCAGAATACGACGAAAGGAGGATTGACCGATAGACATGGGCGGAAATTGGTTTGATTATTGCTATCAAACTCCAGACTATACTAGCCTATTCACCAATCGGACCTGGTGATATCCCTCATCATTTACTATGAATCATCCTCACACCACCGTTATTTTAGCCATGAGTGCCGATGGTAAAATTGCCGACGCCTACCAGTCAGCGGCCAGATTTGCCTCTGCTACCGATAAAATGCGTCTAGAACAACATTTATCCCGCATGGATGCCGCTTTATTCGGTGCTAACACCCTGCGCGCTTATCACACCAGTCTTCCTATCCGTCATGGCGATTTTCTCGCTTATCGTCAACAACGGGGATTATCCCCGCAGCCGATACAGATCGTTTGTTCTCATTCGGGCCTGCTTGATCCCCGGATGAAATTTTTTCAGCAGCCTTTTCCTCGCTGGTTAATCACGGCAGCCGAAAAAGTGGCAGCCTGGGAAAATCGGGGTTTATTTGAGCTTGTCTTAGTCTGCGGCGATTGGAAGGCTATTTTTAGTCAATTTACCGCCCTAGGTATCAAAAAACTGGCGATTCTGGGAGGAGGTGAATTAATTGCCTCTCTTTTAGCTGAAGATTTAATCGATGAAATCTATCTAACCATTTGTCCTTTGATGTTAGGAGGCAATAAAGCGGCAACTCCCCTGGGAGGAACTGGATTTCTGGCAGATTCTGCCAGAAAATTACGACTTTTGAGCGTGGAAACCGTGGAAGCAGAAATTTTCCTACATTATTCCCTTGAACGAGATTGCCACAAATCTCAAAACTAGATTACCTTAAATAAAAAGGTTGACTTATCTTGTCCCATGGTAGAACAGCTTAAACCCCAATATTCTGTCGCTTGGATTGATAAAATGAGTGAGATTTCCCAACAAAAATGGGATGCTCTCGCTCAACCCCTAACTACTCCCTTTCTAGAGTGGGAATGGTTACATAATATCGAAACTTCCGGCAGCGCTACGGGACGGACGGGGTGGCAACCTGCTCATCTAACAGTTTGGTGCGGTGCTGAGTTAATTGCCGCCGCTCCTTTGTATATTAAAAGTCATAGTTACGGTGAATTTGTCTTTGACCACCAATGGGCAGATCTTTCCCATCGTTTAGGGATTAGATACTATCCGAAACTGTTAGGAATGACCCCTTTTACTCCGGCGGTAGGTTATCGTTTTTTAATTGCTCCGGGGGAAAATGAACTGGAGATTACTGCTTTAATGATAGCGGCTATTGATCATTTTTGTGATCAAAATAATCTGTCGGGTTGTCATTTTCTTTTTGTGGATCCCCAATGGCGAATTTTAATGGAAAATTTGGGTTTTACCCCCTGGTTACACCATAGTTATATTTGGAATAACAAGGGTTTTCAAAGTTTTGAAGATTATCTGACGGTTTTTAATGCTAATCAACGCCGCAATATTAAACGGGAACGGAAAGCGGTGACTAATGCGGGGTTAATTATTAAAACTCTGGCTGCCGAAGAAATTCCCCATCATTTATTCCCGTTAATTTATCGGTTTTATAGCAGTACCTGTGATAAATTTTACTGGGGAAGTAAATATCTGACACAGAAATTTTTTGAACAATTATATCCGAATTATCGTCAGCGAGTGGTTTTGATTACTGCCTACCAAAATGAAAAGGATACTAAACCGGTGGGTTTATCTTTTTGTATTCGCAAAGATACTAATCTTTATGGTCGTTACTGGGGCAGTTTTCAAGAGTATGACTGTTTACATTTTGAAGCTTGTTACTATCAACCGATCGATTGGGCAATTAGTCAAGGTATTACCATGTTTGACCCGGGTGCGGGAGGACAACATAAAAAAAGACGGGGTTTTCCTGCCACTGCTAATCATAGTTTACACCGTTTTTATCATGGCAAAATGACTCAAATTCTCCGCAATTATATCCAGGAAATCAATCAAATGGAACAGGAAGAAATTGATGCAATCAATCAAGATTTACCCTTTTCTAAGAGAGAAATTGAGTTGAACGAGTAATTTAGATAGGGTTTGTCCCTATTAGTGCAATCAACTATGAATACGAGGTTCCGGGTGCAGAGTAGTGAGAATTTCACTTTCGATCGCCGCTAGGGTTTCTAAACGTTGCTCGATCACTGTACGTTCAAAATAATCCGCTGCTAATAGCCAATAAATACCATAATGACGCGCTTCGGAAGCCATTAAACCGCGATAAAATTGAGCTAATTGAGGATCGGGACAATATTCTGCCAATAAACCTAATCTTTCGTGGGAACGCGCCTCAATTAAAGCTGATATTAACAGAGAATCCAAAAGGCGATCGGGTTCTTGGTGACGAATCTGGGCCTTCAATTTAGCACCATAGGGGGGAGAATTTAAGGGAGCGAGGGGAATTCCCCATTTATCTAACCATTGATTGACCTGTTCAAAATGTTCTAATTCCTCTTGTGCGATCGCCGTTAATTTCCGCACGAGGGAAGCGTAGGAAGGATAACGAAACATGAGATTTAATGCCACTCCTGCCGCTTTTCGCTCACAATGGGAATGATCGAGCAGAATAATCTCTAAATTATTAATTGCCTGTTCTATCCAATCCTCAGAGGTGGCACTGACTAATAAATTAATCTTTCCCATCGTCGCTGATTCCAATGTGCTGCATCTTTCACCCTAACCCAAAAAGTCGAACAACACCAGTCAAAAACTAAGGACACGGCTTCTGTGATAGCCTAGATGATTGGTGAAGCATAAACACGGCCAATCAATCAGATGGATTTTTTACTGGAAGTCGGTACAGAAGAACTACCCGCAGATTTTGTCGATAGCGCGATCGCACAATTGCAGGAAAGAGTTAGCAAGAGTTTAGAGACGGAATCTCTGGACGCTACTGCTATTCAAGTTTACGGAACCCCGCGCCGTTTGGCCGTGTTAATCACAGGATTACCAAGGGAGCAAGAGGCTCGCAGCGAGGAGATCAAAGGACCGCCAGTTAGTGCAGCCTACAAAAATGGCCAAATTACCCCCGCTGGTGAGGGTTTTGCTCGAAAACAGGGAGTTAGCACCGACGCTTTCTCCATTCGTGCCACAGACAAAGGAGAATTTGTCTATATTGAAAAAACGATTCCGGGTCGTCAAACAGCCGAGATTTTAACTGAATTAATTCCCCAATGGATTACCCGTTTGGAAGGAAGACGTTTTATGCGTTGGGGAGATGGAGACTTAAGATTTCCCCGGCCAATTCGTTGGTTATTAACTTTAGTGGATGGGGAAGTTTTGCCCCTAGAATTAATTAATGGCTCTACCACTTTAACCAGCGATCGCTTAACTTTTGGTCATCGCATTCTACACCCGCAATCCCTAGCCATTAGTCACCCCCAAGCATATTTAACCAGTTTGCGATCAATTTTTGTGGAAGCGGATCCGCAAGTGCGTCAACAGATAATTACTGATCAGATTACCACCCTAGCCAAAAAGCTGGAGGGAGTGGCAGAAATTCCCGCAGATTTATTAGCAGAAGTGACTAACTTAGTCGAATATCCCACGGCAATTGTCGGCAAATTTGACGATGAATTTCTGGAATTACCCCCAGAAGTAATTATTACTGTGATGGTGACACATCAGCGTTATTTCCCGGTGAAAACTCCCCAGGGTTTGTCACCCTATTTCATCACTATTTCTAATGGCGATCCCCAGAAATCTGAGATTATCTCCGCAGGAAATGAAAGGGTTATCCGCGCACGGTTAGCCGATGCCAGATTTTTCTATACTGCCGATTGTGATGAACCCTTAGATAGTTTTCTTCCCCAACTGGAAACCGTCACTTTCCAAGAAGAATTGGGAACCATGCGCGATAAAGTCGATCGGATTATGGAAATTGCCCAGATGATCGTCGAACAGTTAAATCTCGATGAACAAAGTCGCAGTGATATAGAGTCCACTGCCATGCTTTGTAAAGCGGATTTAGTTACCCAAATGGTTTATGAATTCCCCGAATTACAGGGAATAATGGCCGAAAAATATGCTTTAATTAGTGGTGAATCGGCTGTAGTTGCCCGGGGCATTTTTGAACATTATCTGCCTCGCAATTCTGGGGATATACTCCCGGAAACAATCACCGGTCAAGTGGTGGGAATTGCCGATCGATTAGATACTTTAGTCGGTATTTTTGGACTGGGAATGCTACCCACTGGTTCCTCAGATCCCTTCGCTCTCCGTCGGGCTGCCAATGCAATAATTAGTATTATCTGGTCAGCCGATTTTAATATCAATCTTTTGGCATTAATTGAGCAGATAGCTGAGGATTTTGTCACCAGTCATCCCGATAAACCCAACCCAGTCAATCTGATTAAAGATTTCTTTTTACAACGTCTGCAAACTCTCTTAATTGATGATTTGAGGATAGATTATGATCTCGTTAATGCAGTTTTAGGGGAAAACGATCCAGAGTATAAGTCTCGCGCTTTAGAAAATTTATTAGATACCCGTGAACGCGCTCGCTTTTTATCCCAAATTCGTCAGGATGGTCAGTTAGCCAACATCTATGAAACCGTCAATCGCTCGACCCGTTTAGCACAAAAAGGAGATTTAGATACAACTACCCTAGAAACCAAGGGAATCATCGATAGGGAGTTATTTGAACAATCCTCCGAACAAGCATTTTATGACGCTTTAATTGCCCTAATTCCCGAAACTATCAGCGCAAGAGAGCAAAGAGATTATCAGCGTCTCCTCACTGCTTTAACGGCAATTTCTCCCGTGGTGGCTGACTTTTTCGATGGCGAAAATAGTGTGTTAGTCATGGCCGAAAAAGAATCTGTCCGTCGCAATCGTTTAAATCTGTTGGGTTTACTGCGAAATCACGCCCGAGTCCTAGCAGATTTTGGGGCAATTGTCAAGGGATAATTCAGTTATCAGTTATTTGAGTTTTCAGTTATCAGTTATCAGATTTGAGTTTTCAGTGGACAGTGGTAATCAGTGAGCAGTTGTCAATAGACTACCTTTATTGATTCTCCCCATCACCCCACACCCCACACCCCACACCCCACACCCCACACCCCACACCCCAAACCCCACTGAATTACTGCTCACTGATAACTGAAATGGCCGATTCTGAACTACAGCAACAAGTCCAAAGATTACATCGACTGACGGTATGGGGTCGTTGGTTATTTGTGTTGGGTTGTTGGTTAGGGATTGGTTCGGCGAGTTTATGGGTTTTATGGGATGATATAGCCTTAATGCGGCAGTATTTTACTTGGACAGCCCTTAGATACGCTTTAGCTTTCAATTACTGGCCTTCTATCGGTCTAGCCTTTTGTCTTGCCATTACAGGAGCAGTATTAGTCTGGCAAAGTCGCAACATTATTTTAGGACTTTCCCCCAGAGAAAAACTGCGCTTAGAGCAACGGGTGCAGAAAATTCGGGACAAAGGGCCGGGTCATCCCCTCTGGCGCTGGATCTTAAAAAGCAGGGAAAAAGACTTACAATGATAAAGCTTTGCTGAAAGCTGACGGCTAGAACCCCCACTAGATATAATTCTTTACGCAACAACTCTTGACTTTTGAATCCACTTATGACCGTGACTCCCCAAGCTCCTACGAAAACTCGCCGCGTGGTTTTTCCCTTCACCGCTATTGTCGGCCAGGAAGAAATGAAATTATCCCTAATGCTCAACGTCATCGACCCCAAAATTGGCGGGGTGATGATTATGGGGGATCGAGGTACGGGAAAATCGACCACAATTAGGGCTTTAGCCGACCTTTTACCAGAAATTGACGTAGTTGCTAACGATCCCTTTAATTCTGACCCCAATGATCCCGATTTAATGAGCGATGAGGTGCGGCAAAGGGTGGACGAGGCCATCCCCTTGACCATTGCCAAGAAAAAAGTCACTATGGTAGATTTGCCCCTCGGTGCGACGGAGGATCGGGTCTGTGGCACAATTGACATCGAAAAGGCCCTGTCAGAAGGGGTAAAAGCTTTTGAACCCGGTTTGCTGGCCAAAGCTAACCGCGGCATTCTCTATGTGGATGAAGTCAATTTACTTGACGATCACCTCGTCGATGTGCTATTAGATTCGGCCGCTAGTGGTTGGAATACGGTGGAACGGGAAGGAATTTCCATCCGTCACCCGGCCCGGTTTGTTTTGGTGGGATCGGGCAACCCAGAAGAGGGAGAATTGCGCCCACAACTGCTCGATCGCTTCGGAATGCACGCCGAGATTCACACCGTCAAAGAACCACCTCTACGGGTCAAAATCGTGGAACAGCGTGCGGAATTTGATGGCAATCCCCTCTCGTTTTTAGAGAAATATAACTTAGAACAGGAAGAACTGCAAAGAAAGCTCGTGGAGGCCCAAAATCTTTTGCCTTCCGTGGAGCTTGATTATGAGCTGCGGGTGAAAATTTCCGAGGTTTGTTCCGAGTTGGACGTGGATGGATTGCGCGGCGATATCGTTACCAATCGCGCCGCTAAAGCTCTGGCCGCTTTGGAAGGACGGACCACTGTGACGGTAGATGATATCCGTCGGGTAATTGTTCTCTGTTTACGTCACCGTTTGCGGAAAGATCCGCTAGAATCGATCGATTCTGGTTATAAAGTCTTGAAAGCTTTTAATCGCGTCTTTGGATTAGAGGAAAATTCCTAAACCCCACTTCACCCTCTCCCCGAAGAGAGGGTTTTTTAGGCTCTTCGTTACTTGTTATGGTTCGATAGGGTGGCATAAATAAACTAAATCCTTATCTGGCAAGAGATTTAATTGATTAGTTCGCTCTAGATCAAAAACAATTGACAAAAATCGCCAAACGTTTTTCTCTATAAGGGTTCCGTCCCTTATAACCCGCGTACATTGCATAACACAAACCGAAGAACCGTTTTTTAATAGCCAAAAGTGATGAAAGCATTATTTTGACCAATAACTGGGAGAATTTTAATCGCTTTTTTGCTTTTTACCTTTTACTTAGATATTACAGCCTTTCTCGTAAAGATAAAGTATAATCTGACAGGGCATAGTCTCGGAGTCGACCGTCTCCCCAAAACGAAAACTTCGTATCTCACCATTAAGATAACTGCTATATGTCTCGTCCTGTTGTTTATTTTGCCGTTACTAATCATGGTTTTGGCCATGCCGTCCGCAGTGCTTCAGTAGTAGCTAATATTATTGAACTTAATCCCGAAATTTTGCCGATATTAGTCACCACGGCCCCGCGCTGGTTATTAGATTCCTATATATCCGGAGAATATATTCAAAGACCCCGGGGGTTTGATGTGGGGGTAATCCAATCGGATAGTTTAACGATGGATAAATTAGCTACTAAAGAAAAATTAGAACAAATAATTGCTCAATCAAGGGCAATTATTGCCAGTGAAGTTAATTTTATTAAAACTAATCGTGTGGGTTTAGTTGTGGCCGATTTACCGCCTTTAGCGGCACTAATTGCCAAAAGCGCGGGGCTTCCTTGTTGGATGATTGGTAACTTTGGCTGGGATTTTATCTATCGTGATTGGGGTGAAGAATTTGCCAGTATTAGTGATTGGATCAGTCGTTGTTATAATCAATGTGATCGCTTATTTAAACTGCCTTTAGCAGAAGCGATGACAGCATTTCCTCACATTACAGAAGCAAATTTAACCGGGGGTACACCCCGCTACAGTGAAGAACAATTGCGACAGGAGTTTAAGCTAAATGCCCCTAAAGAAAAAACTATTTTATTGAGTTTTGGGGGGTTAGGATTAGAAGCAATTCCATATAATAATCTCGCCAGTTTTCCCGATTGGCAATTTATCACTTTTGAAAAAAACGCGCCCGAATTGCCCAATTTAGTCCGCTTACAGGATAAACTAGATCGGAGCTATCGTCCCGTGGATTTTATGCCCCTGTGCGATCGAATTATTTCCAAACCGGGATATAGTACCTTTGCCGAGGCTTTAAAATTAGAGGTGCCGATTGTTTCCCTAATTCGAGAAGGTTTCGCCGAATCAGCGATTTTATTGGCTGGAATCCAAGATTATAGTTATCATCAAATCATTAGCAGTGAAGAATTTTTTCAAGGTAATTGGGACTTTTTACGCCAAGCCCCCCAACCGCCACGATTAAAGGTTAAACTGCCTAAAGATGGTGCAGAATCGATAGCGAGAGCTATCGTAGAATACTTTGAGAGGTAATAGTAATGATTAACTTAGCCAATTTAACCTCTGATTATTAAGTAGGTAGGCATTAAAAATTATCAGACACCCCCCTTATCAAGGGGGGATTAAGGTTAGGGGCAGGGTAGCTCAGAGGCAAAATCCATCTTCAATTTAATTATAACTACTTAGGGTCTGCTGAAAAAGTTTTTCCTGGGGGTAGGAGTCAGGAGTCTCCGAGTCAGTAGCCGGTCGTTTCAGGCTTTGTTGCCCTTGTTTTTTGTACCAAGCGATGTACTACAAGAAGGATAATGCAAGGTTTTTGAAAGTCCCTATCCTATTTTCGCAGCATGAACATCGGACTTTAACAGGTCAAAAGCTTTATTTTAAAAGGGTTTTACCATTATTCAGCAGACCCTACTTACTTAAGTTAATTTCCTCCAAATTTTTGCGGCTCTCTTGTCTTTTTTGTGATAGGTTTTAGCGCTCGAATTTGTCTTCCTCTCTCTGTCCTTTGTACCTTTGTGGTTTATCCCCAAGAGAGCCTTTTTCCAGTCTATCCCTTCGGTGAGAAAAATAAGAGCGGAAACCACAGTTGATGAAGAATATCTTCATTAATCCGACGCACGGCTAACCATTCCAACATATTAGAACGATGGCAGGTGGCCACTGTGATCGCACTTATATCATTTTCTTCTGCTGCCGTCAAAACTTCTAATACAGGTGTTCCTGATCGCACTTGGCTCTTTACTTGCAAACCGAGTTTTTCTAGTCGCGCTTGCACCGCTTCTAATTCCCGACGAGCATCATTAAAACGGTATTCGGTGACACCGGGATCGCGACTGATATTTTCTACTACCCGGAGGAGAAGACATTGCTCAAAAGAGCCGGGGGCGCGGATTTGAGCGTATTTTTCTATCTGTTCAATTAGATAAATTGCGTCGGGACTGCCATCGTAGGGAATTAATAAATGTTTCCAGAGATGCTGACAGCGCAGGGCCAATTCATCGTGAGTATAAACTGATAATAATTGCGGTCGGAAAATCAGCAGCGGAATATCGGTAATACCTGCGATCGCTAAACTGGTACTACCGAATAATTTTTCTTGGACAGCACCGCGCATGGGATTTCCCATCAAAATCACGTCAATAGAGTGATTAGCGAGGATTTCCCGCACGGCATCCACGGGACGACGGTTAGAGATTTCGACAATAACTGTCATACCGTCGGGAATATTTGCTAAAGCTGGAGATAATTTTTCTTTGGCCGCGTCAATTTTTGCTTGATCTACGGCAGCTAGGGTGGGTTGTTCCCAAACCGGAATACTGTGGAGGAAGATAACTTGTTTTAAGCCGCTCAGGGCTAAGTGTGGCACACAATGGACAAGACGATGGAGACCATCGAAAAGATCTGTACAGATCAAAGCGCGCTCGAACATAAATTAACCCCCAGCAGTTCGGTTATTCTTCCCTAAGAATAGCTAAAAAGGTGAAGAAATGCGCCCCGCATCCCTAGCTCGTTTCCGGAGAAACCCAGCCGGAGAAAGAGGTCGCCCGAAGGGGTGGAATGAGTTACTGGGGGGCCCAGGGATTAGAATCTAGACCCCACTGGTGTTTGAGAAAAGCTTTGTACATATTTTCTCTGACCATCATTTGTTCGTAGAGCTTGATCAGGAAGTCCTGCGCTTGCTCCTGACTCATTTTTTCTACCTGAGTCTGAAAAGAACGAATGTTGAACTGTTGTTCTAAGGAAAGTTCGATCGGTTGAGACATGGTGTTCCTCCTCAATGAAGACAGTGGTTGATCACAAGCGAGATGGGTGATTGGTATCACCTCTTTTCTTTAACTAATGTAACAAATACTTGACAAAGTGTCAATGTATCTGTAGAGAGGGTTTTGCTTTCTCCCTCCTGTTAGCTAGGATACCCCGCCGCCAAAAGCAAAGAAGCATATAATGATACATTTAGCAAGAGTTTTCATAAAATTTTGCTTACTGTGAACAAATACTTAAGTAGTTATACTTAGGCAGCTCAGAGCGAGAGAAAATATTTGACAAATTGTGGAAACATTCTGTAATAATCGAAAAGAGCGACATAAATCGGGTAAGTTGAATGGTTAGGCCTGTTAAAAGCTAAAAACGTAACCCCTAGATTCCGTCCCTCTCGTTGAAATCGTTAAGGATAGTCAAAATTGACGGCCACAGCCGCTATCGTGCAGAAACTACAAGCTTATCGCTGGGAAATATCTTCCTTAGCTCTGTTTGCCTTAAAAAAATCAGCATACAGGCACGGAATGTCGCACAAGTTTTTACATCACCCTATACTTGGAGGAATCCATCATGTCCGTTCGTCTATACGTTGGTAATTTGCCCAAAGAATCCGTCGAGCGCGAAAAATTACAGGCGCTTTTTGCCGATGAAGGGGATACGATCACCACTAAAGTCATCAAAGATCGCAAAACCGGCAAATGTCGCGGTTTTGCCTTCGTTACCGTCCCTAGCGATGAACTAGCTGACCAGTTTATCGAAAAATACAACGGCCAATCCTTCATGGAAAACCCGATCAAAATCGAGAAAGCTCTCCCCCGCAGCAAGGGAGGTAAAGAAGAAGGAGAAGAAGCAGACGGACCGGAGGCCAGCGTAGAAACCCCGGAAAAAGTCGAAAGACCGACTCCGAAACCGACGACGGCGGCACCGCGCAAATCCAGTGGTGGTGGCGGCGGCGGCAAAAAACGCAAGGCTGAACGGGGTGGCAATAATGCCCCGAAAGTTACCAGCGATGGTGACGCTTTACAGCCAGATCCCCGTTGGGCCAATGAATTGGCTAAACTCAAGGAAATGTTAGCAGCTCAGGCCACTAATCCCTAATTCCATTGACAAGAGGGCAAGGGATAGCCGATAACTAAGAGGTTCAAAACATCGCTTTTAGGAGTGTGCATCATGACAGCAATCGATCCGGTCATTCTTATGAAACAGGAGGTCGGTAAGGCCGCCGCTAATCTAGTTCAATCTAATTCGGTCGTGGGATTGGGAACTGGTTCAACGACGGCCTACGCGATCGAATATCTCGGTGCTAGACTGCAAAGCGGGGAAATCAGCAATATTGTCGGGGTTCCTACTTCTTTTCAAGCGCAGGTTTTGGCCCGGAAGTACGGAATTCCCCTCACTACCCTCGATGTCATCGTGAAGATGGATATCGCCATCGATGGGGCCGATGAGGTGGATCCCCAGAAAAATCTGATTAAAGGCGGCGGTGCTGCCCATACTCAGGAGAAAATTGTCGATAGTCTCGCCGATATTTTCGTCGTGGTGGTGGATGGCAATAAGCTGGTGGATAAGTTGGGATCGACTTTTCTTTTGCCGGTGGAAGTGTTACCTATGGCCATGACTCCGGTAATGCGGAAATTAGAGGCCCTCGGTGGTAAACCTTCCCTGCGCATGGGGGTGAAAAAAGCCGGCCCCGTGGTCACAGATCAAGGCAATTTAGTTATCGATGTTAAATTTGATAGTATCGATGATCCGGCTGATTTGGAAAGAACTATTAATAATATGCCGGGGGTTTTAGAAAATGGTTTATTCGTCGGGGTTGCTGATCTGATTCTCGTCGGTGAAATTATCGACGGTAAGCCGGTAGTGCGCGAAATTAAGTAGGCTTAATTATTCTGAAGCTAATAGTGAAACAGGCCTGCCGCCTGTTTTATTAAGTAGTTAGGTGTTAAAAACTGTCAGATCCCCCCCTTAATAAGGGTAGGGCTATTTCATTCTCAAGAAAAAAGGAGAAATACGGCGAGAAACGAAATTTTAGCGACCTAAAGACAATAATTGGGAGATGCTGATTAAGCTTTTCACCATCGACAATGTACCTCGTGCGAACAGGAAACGCTATAGTCAAGCTAGTTTTTGGAAAATGACGATCAAATATAGTCTGAAAAAATTAACTTTTGATTCAGCTTTTCGAGAATTTATTGAGTCACAAATTCAGAGCAATGATTTTCAAATTTTGCCCCTTAATTTACTACATTTTTAACGAGTAGCGCAATTGCCTTTTCAGCATTTTAGTAGATATGTAGGGGGTAAGTTCGGTTATATTGCCGGCTCTTCTGGTTTCCGTAGCGCCGCTAGAACCACTGAGAACAGAGGACATCACTTTTGTGCAATTCCTGTGAAAGGTTGAATAAAACTATCCACACCGACAAAGGAGGTGAGGGGCGACCAGTTTAAAATATCCTCTAAAATTGATTGATAGCCTTGCACATTGGGATGAAGTCCATCTTCCATTAATCTTTCTTGGCACCACAGATCACCCCGGTTCATCCAGAGATCAAATAAATCGAGATAGGGAATATTTTGCTCTAGACAAGCTTGTTTAGTGGTTTCCTTAAAACTATACTGATCGCCATGGTTGAAGTAAAAGCAATCTAAAAAGGGCATTTTCCGCTCATCCACGGGAATCATACCTATAAACAAAACCGGGCAAAGAGAACGGGCCCGGGTGAGTAAATGTTCGATTTGAGTTTGAAAAAGATCGTGATCGGTATAAGTACGACCATCGGGCCGGCCTAAACGGGCTGTATCATTAACACCGACGGAGAGAAGAATCAGGTCGGGGAGACGATTGCGAATTTCCCCCCTGAGACGAAATTCCTGTTCTAAACGTTCGGACACTTGTACTACTCGATCGCCGCGAATCCCCAAATTATACAGGGCATGACCGGCACTTTCCATCCACAAACGACGTAGGCGCTCGGCCCAACCGCCACCCACGGGGTCGCCATAGCCATACACAAGGCTATCACCTAAAGCGACGATTTTGAGGGGATGGGTCATGATTAGGGCTTTGTCTTTAGTAGGTAAACGAGAAAGAGTTGGCATGATCGCTTGATCGAATCGGTTATCCTTTACACTTGTAAACGAATTTGGTTAAACTGTCCGTGTATTATACTACATTAAAAATTTTTTCCTGCCAGTTAACTTATCTGATATCAGCCAAGCACTGACACCGACCAGTATAAAGCAGCGCAGCCCGATGATCATTGCTTGCCTCCGAGTCATTTCCGGGCTAAATCTACTATAAAATTTATGGTTAAAACCTAGATAAATTGATGACTACTCGTTTACAACGCGCGGTTCAAGACCAAGAATTTTTGATTACAGCCGAGATTACTCCCCCGAAAGGGGGTAATACCAGTCATATGCTAGAAATGGCCCTCTGGCTAAAAAATCGCGTTCATGCAGCTAATATTACCGATGGCAGTCGCGCCGTAGTGCGGATGTCCTCTCTGGCTGCCTCCGCTATTCTCTATCAACACGACATCGAACCCATCTGTCAAATGGCCTGCCGCGATCGCAATGTGATCGGATTACAAGCAGATCTAATGGGCGCTCATGCTTTGGGATTGAGAAATATACTAGCTTTAACTGGAGATCCGGTCAAAGCAGGAGATCACCCCCAAGCTAGGGCAGTTTTTGACCTAGAATCGGTACGTTTGTTAAAATTAATCGATAAATTAAATAAAGGTTTTGACTTTAACGATAAATCTTTACCCGATGGCTCCCTAGAACTTTTTGCCGGGGCTGCCGTTGATGTGCAGTCAAAAAGTTGGTCTGGTCTTCAACGCCGTTTTGAGCGTAAAATCGAAGCGGGAGCGCAGTTTTTTCAAAGTCAATTAGTTACAGATTTCGAGTGTCTTGATAAGTTCATGCAGCAGGTGGCCTCGCTGGCCGATAAACCGATTCTAGCGGGGATTTTTCTGTTAAAATCAGCTAAAAACGCCGTATTTTTAAATAAAAATGTGCCGGGGGTACAAATTCCCGACCATATCATTCAAAGACTCGCCGATGCAGCCCATCCCCTCGAAGAAGGCATCAAAATCGCCGCCGAACAAATAAAATTAGCCCAGCAGTTATGCCAAGGTGTCCACATCATGGCGATTAAACGGGAGGATTTAGTCCCAAAAATTCTCGACGTGGCCGGTATCCCGCCAGTGCATAACTAAGATGAAAAGTCAATAGTTTTTAGAAAAAATTAACTTTCATTTTGACTAGCGGTCTTTTGACAAGAATTCTACCCCTAACCTAGGATGGTAAGGCTCAAAGCATCTTCGGGGTTAAAAGCATGGATTCCAATCTAGGTCAAGAAAAAGAGAATAGTTGTGGTAATTCCGGACGAAAATGGTTGTCGATCGGTATTGCCCCCACTGGTATAATTTCTATTGGCATTGTTCCCATGGGCGTTATTTCCATCGGTATTGTTCCTATGGGAATAGTTTCCATTGGAACCGTGGCCATGGGGACAATTGCGGCCGGTTTTGTGTCCATGGGACTTTTCAGTATTGGTAGCGTTGGGATGGGATTAAATAACGGCCATTTTTCCAATCTTAATTCTCCCCCTGCTGAATCCCCCCATAAACATCATCAGCATTAAAATCAAGATTTGACCAGCAATCATGAACTATTCCATCCGTGCTGCCGTTGCTACCGATGTCAAGGCTATTTTTGACTTAATTGTCGCCTTAGCGGCCTATCAAGAACTCAGCCATTTGATGACAGGAAATAGTCAAGCTTTAGGGGAGCATTTATTCGGAGAAAAACCCTACATCGAAGCATTGGTGGTGGAAGTAGAGGGTAAAATAGTCGGTTTTGCCCTATTTTTTACTAACTATTCCACCTTTATAACTAAACCGGGGATTTACCTAGAAGATATCTTCGTTTTACCCGATTATCGTAGTCAAGGTATCGGGAAAGCTTTACTAATGGCTGTGGCTAAAATTGCCGTCGCTAGGGATGCGGGACTTTTAGAATGGACTGTCTTAGAGTGGAATCAACTGGCGATCGATTTTTATGGAAAAATGGGGGCTAAGGTCTTCCAAGAGTGGCAAATTTGTCGTCTCACCGGGACAGCTTTAACCCAATTGGGTAATAGCGATAAATAAGTCAGTCCCGATGCCAAAGTTGGCACCGTCAAGCATGAAAATATTCTGATCCTAAATCCGGTTATTAAAAACTGATTATTTATTCCCCCTTTTGCAGGAGTTTCTTTCCTGATATGTGGCCTAGACTCAACGGATGGCCGTATTACTTCAGATCTGATTACTCAATCCAAGCTTTTGGGGGGTAGAACCCCCCAAACCCCCCGCGCATTAGTTTTTCGGTGGGATGCTTACACGCAGCCGCTGACGCATCTGTAATAATTTGAGAGTCATTTCACTCGCAGGGGTGCCTCTCCTGATATGTAGCCTATACTCAACGGATGGCCGTATGATTGACGAATTTGCCTTATTTCAGCTTCTATTTTCAAGTCAGGAGATAGGAGTCAGGAGATAGGAGATAGGAGACTTTTTTATTTATTCTCCCCACACCCTACACCCCACACCCTACACCCCACACCCTACACCCCACACCCTACACCCCACACCCCACACCCTCTTTCAAGTCAGACGCTTTGTCGAGCCTGGAACTTTGTGATCGGTCGAGACTCCTTGCTATACTATACCTCTGACACTGGCTTTCCTCATTGGTGCAGAATGCAACCCACAGACTCGAATAAATTTACCGAACAAGCTTGGGATTCGATCGTTAAATCGCAAGAAATTGCGCGACGCTTTAAAAATCAGACCTTAGAGGTAGAACACGTTATTATTGCCCTCCTAGAGCAGAATAACGGTCTAGCCACCCGGATTTTACAAAAAGCTAATATAGAAATTCCGCGACTGCAACAACAGCTAGAAGTCTTCACCAACCGACAGCCGAAAGTGGCCATCGTCGATCAATTATACCTAGGTCGTGGTCTCGATCTGCTGCTCGATCGAGCGGAAGCATCCCGGGAAAGTTGGCAAGATAAATTTATCTCCGTGGAACATCTTCTCGTCGGTTTTGCCGAAGATGAAAGGGTGGGCCGGAAATGTTTACGCACTTTCAATCTTGACCCCCAAGATTTAGAATTAGCTATCAAAGCTATTCGCGGTACTCAAAAGGTTACTGAACCCAATCAAGAGGAAAAATACGAAGCTTTAGATAAATATGGCCGGGATTTAACAGCAGCAGCCAAAGAAGGCAAATTAGACCCGGTTATCGGTCGTGATGAAGAAATTCGACGGGTGGTACAAGTCCTCTCGCGACGGTCGAAAAATAACCCGGTTTTAATCGGTGAACCGGGAGTAGGAAAAACCGCTATTGCGGAAGGATTGGCCCAAAGGATTGTTAACGGAGATGTTCCCGAATCTTTGAAAAATCGTCAGTTAATTTCCCTTGATATGGGAAGTTTAATCGCTGGGGCAAAATATCGAGGCGAATTCGAGGAAAGATTGCGGTCAGTCATGAAAGAAGTTACCCAATCAGAAGGGCGAATTATTCTCTTTATTGATGAACTGCATACTGTTGTCGGTGCGGGTTCTAGGGAAGGAGGATCGATGGATGCGGGCAACCTATTAAAACCTATGTTAGCTCGGGGAGAATTGCGCTGTATTGGGGCGACAACTTTGGATGAATATCGCAATCATATTGAAAAAGACCCTCCTTTAGAAAGACGTTTTCAACAGGTTTATATTAAGGAACCTTCCGTGGAGGATACTATCTCAATTCTCCGGGGTTTAAAAGAACGTTATGAGGTGCATCATGGGGTGACAATTACCGATTCGGCCCTAGTGGCAGCAGCTAACCTATCCCATCGTTATATTAGCGATCGTTTTTTACCGGATAAAGCGATCGATTTAGTCGATGAAGCGGCGGCAAAATTAGAGGTAGAAAGTACCACTAAACCCGCCGATTTGGAAATGATAGATCGTCGCTTAATGCAGTTACAGATGGAAAAATTCTCCTTAGAAAAAGAGGAGAAAAAAGATCGAGCTTTTCAAGAGCGTTTAGAAAGAATTATCGAAGAAATTGAGGAATTAGAAAGTAAACAAAAGCCTCTCGCTGACCAATGGCAAACGGAGAAACATATCGCCGAGGAAATTAAATTGTTACGAGAGGAAGAAGAACAATTGCGCCTACAGGTGGAACAGGCGGAACGAGCTTATGATCTCAATAAAGCGGCCCAATTAAAGTATGGCAAACTAGAAATTTTACAGGGGGAATTAGAAGTAAAAGAAAAAGAGCTAGAAACGATTCAAGCGGCAGGTTCGACCCTGTTAAGACAACAGGTAACTGATGCCGATATCGCCGAAATAGTTGCCCGGTGGACAGGAATTCCCGTCAATCGTTTAATGGAATCGGAACGACAAAAATTATTAGAATTAGAGTCTCATTTACAGAAAAAAGTGGTCGGACAAAATGAAGCGGTCACGGCAGTAGCAGCGGCGATTCGACGCGCACGCGCAGGAATGAAAGATCCCTCCCGTCCGATTGGTTCATTCCTATTTATGGGACCCACAGGAGTGGGTAAAACCGAGTTAGCGCGGGCCTTGGCGGGGTTACTGTTCGACTCCGAGGAAGCCATGGTTCGCATCGATATGTCGGAATACATGGAAAAACACGCGGTTTCGCGGTTAATCGGCGCTCCTCCGGGTTATGTGGGTTACGAGGAAGGGGGACAACTATCGGAAGCGGTGCGTCGTCGTCCCTATTCTGTGGTTTTATTGGATGAAGTGGAGAAGGCCCATCGGGATGTTTTTAACATTTTATTACAAGTGCTTGACGATGGGCGCATTACCGACTCTCAGGGGCGAGTGGTGGATTTTCGGAATACGATTATCGTCATGACCAGTAATATTGGCAGTGACCATATTTTAAATGTTTCCGAAGATGCCGATTATGAGGAGATGCGGAAACGGGTTTTAACAGCTTTGCGGAGTCATTTTCGTCCCGAATTTTTGAATCGTATCGACGATTTAATTATTTTCCATACCCTGAAAAAAGAAGAATTGCGTTATATTGTTCGTCTGCAATTACAGCGTCTGGAAAGATTATTAGGAGAACAAAAAATCAATCTAGAATTAACTACGGCCGCAGAAAATCATATTGTTACTGTTGGTTACGATCCCACCTACGGTGCGCGACCTTTAAAACGTGCTATCCAACGGGAGTTAGAGAATCCTTTAGCCACAAAAATTCTCGAACAAGCTTTTATGGAAGGGGATACGGTGGTAATTGATTGTCTGGATGAGGTGTTAAGTTTTAGTAAAAAGGAGCTAGAAAAGGAAGGGCAAACATTAGAATTAGCTGTGGTTAACCTCAGTTCAGATTAAAACCAGATAGGGGATATATTCCCCCTCTGAGTTTACCGTAACCCCCGCCTATCGGCACCCCCCTTATCAAGGGGGGCAGGGGGGATCGAACCTAAAATCCATTTTTAATTTAATTATAACCAGCTATTTATAACTATGAGTTAGGGATAGGTGTAGCAGCTTATTAAAAGTTGCCAAACATTAATCCAGTGAAGGAGAATTGTAATTAGTCAGGAGAATTTATTCTCAATTATAAAAATTGAGAGAGTTTGTGCTGCTTAAATAAAGAGGTTTTGACAACCAAATTCAAGCATATCTAAAGAATTTTGAGTTAAAAGTTAAACTTCTGGTTTTCATTCAGAACAAATATATTAATTAACTATTTTTTTTGGGAAAATTAGTTAACCGAATCTTATAACATATAATTAATTTGCAAGAATTCTAATGTGCTGCACTGGATGGCAATTCTGCTGCGCTCCATTGCAGCTGTTAAGCTTTGTTGTTAGATCGACAGCTTAACACGGGTTACTTGTACTCTATGCTAAAATCTGAACGCTACGATCTAACTTATTTATCTTCTGTCAGAGGAGGAGAGTTAGAATAGAGAGAAAATTCCTCAAAACGAGACTTGGTATATGGTTAAGCCAATTAAAGGTTCGCTGCTATGAAATTCCGTCAATTGATGCGGGCAACAGAAAATAAATACAATCGGCTGCTGGCAAATCTGCTCTCGCTCTACATTATTTACCCGTTTTTAGTATATCTACCCCTGGGAGATTGGCTGATTTTCTTTTTCTTCTCCCTCTCTCTGATCATCGCCGTCTATCAGATCGATCGAAGTAAATTGGCTTTAAGATATAATATCGGTCTGTTTTTGATTGCCCTCCTCCTGCGAGCATTCAGCACGATTATCCCTATTTATAGCGATTTCAACCGTTGGTTCGAGCTATCTAGTACATTAATTTCTCTAGCTTTTGTTAGTTTATGTGTGTACTCGATTTTACTAGAATTAATTCTCGCCGAACAGGTCACATCTGATATCATCAAAGGGGGAATTTGTGTCTATTTTCTCTTGGGATTTTTCTGGGCATCCGCTTATAATATCGTCCAGATTTTCGACCCCGATTCCTTTAGCTCCGCCGCTAAAACCGTCAACCAGGCGGATCTACTTCATTTCAGCTTTACTACCCTGGCTACGGTTGGCTACGGTGATATAGTTCCTACCAGTAAAATCGCTAGAGTTCTAGCCAATTTAGAAGGAATGACTGGAGTTCTCTATCCCGCCGTTTTTATCGCTCGTTTAGTCAGTTTACACAATGGTCGTTAACCAAAACAATTGATCGCCCTGGGGGAATATTAGATGATTATGCGTCGCTTTATCCCGATTCTTTCTTTGCTTTTGCCTTGGGTCACTGCTGCGGCAGTCTTGGCGGAAATCCCCACTCTGGCCCAGGAAATCCGCCCAAAAACGGCGGAACAAGTGATCGAGCAACTCTGTGCTAATTTAACCAAACAGCGAGCGTTCACCGTCAATATGGATGTCACCTATGACGATGTACTCGACTCTGGGGCGAAAGTTCAGTACAGTGCCTATCAAAACATCTGGGTAGAGAAACCCAATCGCCTGCGCTCGGACTACACTGGGGATGAACGAGTTACCCGCTTTTTTTACGATGGTAAAACCTTCACCCTTGCGGATCTGGAACGGGATCTATACGTCACGAAACCAGCACCGAATACTCTGGATGAAGTCTTAGACCAAGTAGAACAAAAGTACGGGATCAGCATTCCCATGTCAAATCTGGCAGCGAACGATCCCTGTGCAGAGCTAATGGCCGATGTCAAGCAAATTATTTTTATCGGCAACGACATGGTCAACCGCGAACCGATGTATCACCTGCTGCTGATCGGTAGCGATCGCGACTATCAAATCTGGGTCACGCAGGATGCCACCCCCCTAATGAGAAAAGCGATTATCACCTATAAAACTCTACCCGGTTCACCCCAGTACACGGCAATATTATCCGATTGGAATTTTAATCCCAGTACACCCGCCGATACTTTCACTTTCCAACCGGGATCAGAGTCGATCCCTATCGAACTTCTACCCCCTAGGGATAATCAATCCCAGCAGTAAACCCTGTTCATAAAATGCGATCGCTTGTCGGTATTCCCCTAAATCAGCGTTTTGATATACTTTGAATATCTAACGAATTCGAGGTGGGATCATGAAGTCGCAGATTCGACGCTGGGGTAATTCTTTAGCGATTCGGATTCCCAAGTATGCGGTGGAGGCACTGAACCTCAATCCTAAGGACGTTGTTGAATGTTCTGTGGAAAACGGAAAGCTAGTAATTGAGCTAATTCAAGCCTTGCCTGAGTTAAGTCTAGAAGAACTACTGGCTGGGGTTGTTGAATCACCGGAGCCGGAAGTGGATTGGGGACGACCGATGGGAGAGGAGGTTTGGTGACATACATTCCAGAACGTGGAGATTTCCTGCGGTTGAGCTTCGACCCACAAATTGGGCATGAGCAAATGGGTAATCGTCCAGCACTGGTGGTAAGCCATATTGATTTTAATCGCAAGATTGGTTTTGCCTTTGTCTGTCCGGTGAGCAATACGCAACGCCAGAACCCTTTCTACGTCAAGATTCCAGATGGAGAGGCAGTGACAGGAGTTATCATGGTAGATCAACTGCGATCGTTGGACTTCCGAGGGAGAAAAGCGAGCTTTATCGGCAAGTGTCCAGAACGGTTGCTCCAGGATGTTCTCAGAAGAATTAAGCCGATTCTTTTCTAATCGGGACATTAGGGACTTGCGTGGGAATAATATCCCAGCCAGAAAATCGCTCTGTAGAAGAGTCAGACCAGCCAGATGGCATATTATCAAAGCGCAAGTCCCTTAGCTGCGGAGGCTGTCGAAGGCTCTCCCCCTACTTAGAGTGATCAGCAAACCTGATCGATCGGAGGGCGCAAGCTTTGCGCCCCTACAGTAACGGATTTTGTCCACAATGTAGGGGCGAACTGCGTTCGCCCAAAAGGTAGATTATCAAAGCGCAAGTCTCTTATCAAAAGCCTTACTCTATCCGAACGCAACCCAGATTTATCATAGAAAATGTTCCCGCCAGAGTTTGTGTAGAAACAGGAGAGCGTTTTTTTGCACCAGAAACCGTCGAACGCTTGCAGAAAATAATCTGGGAAGATAAGCAGCCAAGGCGAATAAAAAAATCAAGGAGTCCGGGCCATGAAAAGATCTTTATGTCAAAACTTATGTGTTCTTGCCGCCCTCCTTTTGGGTACAAGTTTACTGATCACGGATTATGTGGACGCTCGCGGTGGCGGTGGCGGTGGTCGTAGCGGTGGCGGTGGTGGAGCTTCCCCACGGGTTAACCGCAGTAGTGATCTGCAAAACCGAGGGAATTTTAGTAATCGTTCCCAACCCTCTAGAGATTTTTCTGGAAGACAGGGGGAACGGCAAACCAGTCAACAAAACCGTCAAGGGGAACGCAGCGCAAGACAGGGGGAAAGACAAACCAGTCAACAAAACCGTCAAGGGGAACGCACGGAAAGACAGGGGGAACGGCAAACCAGTCAACAAACCCGTCAAGGGGAACGCACCGAAAGACAGGGGGAACGGCAGAACGAACGCACCGAAAGAACCGATACCCGTCAAGGGGAACGCACCGAAAGACAGGGGGAACGGCAGCAGCAGGTTAGCGATCGCAAACAGAACCGTCAGAACTTTATTGACGATAATCGCAACGGTTACTGGCGTGGTGGCGGTTGGTACGGTGGCGGTTATTACGTCCCCCCGGGTTGGGGTTGGGTGGGTTTGACCACCGGCTTAGTCATCGGTTCAGCGATCGCTACTCTCCCCCCCTACTACAATACCGTCTATGTGGGTTCTACTTCCTACATTTACTCGGACGGCATCTATCTTCAACCTAGCGGCAGTTCCTACACGGTGGTGGCCCCGCCAATCGGCGCAATTGTCACCTATATCCCAGACGGCTGCACCACAATTACGGCTGACAATACGCTTTATTACAATTGCAGCGGTATTTACTATCGGCCTCTGTTTGAGAATGGTTCCACGGTTTATCAGGTGGTTCGCTTCTAATCGGTTTCTTCTTCATCAATAATTGCCGATCGATCTAATAATAATAAATCTCGTAGGCGATCGGTATCTAATTCGGTTAACCAATTTTCCCCAGCATCTACGGTTTGTTCCGCTAATTGTTTCTTGCTTTCGATCATCTCATTAATGCGTTCCTCTAGGGTTCCCGTACAGATGAATTTATGTACCTGAACATTGCGTTTTTGTCCGATGCGGAAAGCGCGATCAGTGGCCTGATTTTCTACGGCCGGATTCCACCAACGATCGATATGAAAAACGTGATTAGCGCGCGTTAAATTTAATCCTGTTCCCCCCGCTTTCAGGGAGAGAATAAAAATCTTTGGTCCTTGGGGATCATTTTGAAAGCGCTCGATCATTTCTACCCGATCTTTTGTTTTGGTAGAACCGGAGAGAAATAATATTTCCTCGGCTAATTTTTTCTGGAGATGGGTTTGTAGGAGTTTTCCCCACTCAGCAAATTGTGTAAAAATTAAAGCTCGATCGCCTTCTGCTATCACTTCCTCTACCATGGCTTCTAAACGTAATAATTTTCCCGATCTTTGACTGGTTTCTAAACTATTTTCTTTCAAAAAATGGCCGGGATGATTACAAATTTGTTTTAGTTGCATTAGCAAGGTTAAAATTAATCCATGTTTCTGAATCCCTTGAGTTTCTTCAATTTTCTGGAGGGTTTTCTCGACTAATTGTTGATAAAGTTGTCCCTGTTCTTTCGATAAACCACAAAAAATATTCATTTCCTGTTTTTCTGGTAAATCTTCGATAATAGTTTTATCGGTTTTTAATCTCCGTAAAATAAAAGGACGGACAAGGGAACGCAAATTATGCAGGGATTCTTGATCGCCGTATTTTTCAATGGGAAGGGCAAAACGACGCTGAAAAAAGGCTTGAGTTCCTAAAAAATTGGGATTGAGAAAATCCAAAATTGACCATAATTCTGTCAGGCGATTTTCTACGGGAGTTCCCGTTAAGGCAATCCGAAATCCTGCGGGTATTTTTCGCACTGCTTGGGATTGTTTAGCCGTAGAATTTTTAATATTTTGAGCCTCATCTAAAACTAAACCTTGCCATTGTACTGCTTCCAAAGTGGACAGATCGCGATAGATTAAAGGATAACTGGTAATAACAACCGATTTATTTTTTACCGCTTGAGCAAAAGCTTGACCTTTTAATCTTTTTTCGCCATGATGCACAAAAACCGCCAGAGTGGGAGCAAATTTTCTTAACTCATGTTCCCAGTTATTAACCACAGAAGTGGGAGCCACCACTAACACGGGATTAACTAACATATCCTCTTCTTTTAATGCTAGTAAAAAAGCGATTAATTGCGGGGTTTTTCCTAAACCCATATCATCGGCTAAACAAGCACCTAAACCCCACTTTTCTAGGAAAGCTAACCAACTAACTCCCTTGATTTGATAGGGACGTAATTCCCCCCGAAATTCCCGCGGTGGGTTGATTAATTGAATCCCTTGATTGTTATTTAAATTATCAATTAATTCCTTTAATGCTCCCTCCGCTTGAAAATTAACTACCGGCAGTTTAGCAATTAGATTATTATCTCCTGAACTCAAGCGCAGGGCATCCTCTACCGAGAGATTAAGGGGAGTAATGGTATTATTTAAAATTGCCTGAGCTGCTTTGACATCCGTAGGTTGTAGGATTAACCATTTGCCCCCCACTTCCACCACTGGCGATTTTTTCTCTAATAACTTATCAAAATCTTTTTTCGATATTTCCTGTTCCCCTACCACTAATTTAAGCTGAAAGTTTAATAAACTGGTTAAACTTAATCTTTCTCCTTTTTTGGTAGTTACACTGGCAGCAATCTTAATTCCTAATCTTTGTTCATTACTACCAGCAGTTAACCCCGTTGGTAAAATTACCCCTAATCCCTGATCTTGCAATTGCCAAGCGATCGAGCGAATAAACTGATAAACTTCGATCGAATCAAGAGAACATTCCTCCGGGTGTCTCTGCTCTAAACTAATTCTAATCGGTTCGTACAATCGCGATGCTAATCCTAATCCTTTTAAGAGAATTTCCTGGGGATTATTGACAACTCTTTGATAACTATGATAACTTTCTTTCCCCTCTAACCAAATCAACTTGGCACTAATGAGAAATTCGGGATCATCTAACGCTTGTAAATAATAGGTTAGTTTCCACGCTGTCCCTAATCTGGGAGGTTGTAAAGATAAACAGACACGGTATTGATTCTCGATTAATTGGCGATTATTGCCATTAACTAAACTTTCTTGGATAGGAAACACCCAGTTATTATAAGCATTTTCTAGACGCTGTAAATTCTTGGCTTCTAAAGCAATCTCATGATGATCACCGCTTAAAGATTGTAGCCAAGTTTTCACCATCAATGAGGGGGAAATATTAACACTACTATCTATTTTTTGTCGCAAACGAGCATCGACAATATTTTTTAAGCAATCGAGAATAATTGTTTGTGGTTCGCTATTTTCTTGATAGGCAAGACAAACCGGGGGGATGGTTTGGATAAACTTAGCTAAACGAGTGCGATCGATGGTACTATCTAGCAGCGGATACCAGCAACTTTCACCCTGATTTATTCCCGCTAAAAATTTCCCCCTTGCTAATAAATCTAAACTCCAACGGTGCAAATACAGCCAAAATCGTAGATCATTGCCGATAAATTCGGCCTTAGCTAGGGGTAATTTCTCCCATAACTGTATTATCATCCCCGCAGAAAAAGTTAATCCCGATACCTGCCATGGTTGCCAAGACAAGGATTTAGCTGTGGGTTCGAGAATTTGCCCCGACAGCAGCGGTAAAAAATATTTTTTCCTTGGGGGGGAATAACTAGGCAAACTGAGCTTGATTGATTCTGGAGAATAGCGGTCAAGCTGAGGAGAAAATTTCTCGATAAATTGGGCTAATGCCCCAGATTCTAGACAAAAAGGATGATTTTCCTTTGTTTCACTTAATTCCTTCCCTTGCCACTGTTCACCCCAAAGAAAAAAAACACTATCCTGCGAACCAATCAGCCAATTACCGTGTAGAGTAGTCATTATAAAATAGGGAAATTCCTCTAAAAAACTTGCTGTTGAAAAGGTAACAAATCTCGATTTTGTCGCTTCTTCTGACCTTAAGAGCCTCTAATCTCCTATTTTAGTGGACAAGGGCTGATTTCTCAAGCAGAATCTAGTTCAGCGATTAGCCCCGATCGCATGGTTATTATCAGTAATAATAAATAGATTTATTTTTAAACTATGTACAAATCGATCGCCCTAACCCTCCTCCTCAGTCTTCCCCTGAACTTGTCCCTAGTTGGTTATGGGGAAGATTTAAACCATCTACAGCAATTATTATCCACCCGACAATGTCCCCAATGCGATCTGAGCGGTTCGGGGTTAGTGCAATCGAATCTAACTGGGGCAAAATTAAATGGGGCCAATCTCGTCGGTGCTAATCTTAGTCAAGCTAATTTAAGTGGAGCGGATCTGAGTGGTGCTAATTTAACTGGTGCTTCTTTTTTTGGTGCTAATCTGACTGGAGCGAACTTAAGCGGGGCAATCTTGACGGGTGCGGATTTAAGAGGCGCTTATCTCAATAATGCTAACCTTGACAACACCAAACTAGACACTGCATACGTGCAGGGTGCGGTGGGAATTCCCAGTAGTGCTGGTACTCCTGAACTATTCTACGGTCTAGGGATGGTGGAAGGAAAACAGGGACGCACCAGCACCGCTATAGAAAATTTTAATAAGGCCTTGACAATCAACTCGGAATATGCTCCAGCTTATCTGGCCCGGGCCATGGCTCACTATCGTCTGGGACAAAATGCTCTAGCGGCCCAGGACGCTCAAATGGCTTCGACTCTCTTTCAACGACAAGGTAATACCCCCGGTTACGAAGCGGCAGAGAATTTTATTAAAGGCATGGAAATCGCCCTAAAACCGCGAGAACAAGGTGGTGGCAACGCTCAATTAGACCAAATGGTGCAGGGGATTGGTTCTCTGCTCCTACAGTTTGTTTTACCCGCTTTGGGACTGTTTTAATCTTCGTCCGCTGGCTCTTCTAAATGTTCCGAGACCGCGTAATAAAGGTCAAGAACATGATGATCGGCAAGACGATAAAAGACTCTCCGTCCCTGTTTTTGGTATTTAACTAATCTTAAGGCTCTTAGGGTTCTTAACTGGTGCGATACGGCCGATTCACTCATCCCTAAGTCGTCGGCTAAGTCACAAACACATAATTCTTGTTTGGCTAAAAGCGACAGAATTCTTAGGCGGTTGGCATCCCCCAAAAGGCTGAAAAATTCGGCCATTTTTTGGGCTTTTTCGATTTCTAATCCCTGCAAGTGCTGGAATTTCGCCTCTTGGTGATGGGATTCCCCACAAACCGGTGCTATTTTCTCTAGGGCCATATTTTTTCCTGATCGGTTATTAAGGGAAAGTTGAGAAAGGGAGGTATCGATCAAATCTTCCATGCCGATACTTGTCCCCTTCTCCCCAATAACTAAATTTAACCGCAAATACAACTCTGGTGTCCACAGCCTTTCCCTTTAACGTGACCATCGGCACAAGCTTGGGAACAGTAGTATTTATCGTTTTCTTTGATGGCATCGGCGATCGATACTTGACACGTACAGGATTCACAAGCACATTTCATGGTGGTGACAGCGATCATGGTTACTACCTCGGAACTTCTTTACTGACTTTAGTATAACATCTGAACAGATGTTCATGGATTGAATAAAGTTAAATTTTTCTAAAACTCAGACGGGTGGGAAGTTCTCCTCGATCAGTGATCAGATGGGAGTTTTCAGTTTGCATATAGAGCTTTTCAGGTTACTGAGGTATCGACAAGTTTTGCCAACCAAGAGTTTAAGCCCCTTGCCCATGCCTCATTCTGATGAAAACTGCTATATATAGTCTAAGGTAGAAAAAAGTTAAATACTGACTAAACCGCCCAATCATAAGAACTTAGGCGACAAATTCTGATGTTATTAGCATTAAAACAACTAACTGTTACCCCAGGCGATCGCCTGTTGTTAACTTCACTCACTTGGCAAGATTATGAAACAATTCTTGACGAATTGGGAGATCGACGGTCAATTCGTCTATCTTATAGTCAGGGAACTTTAGAAGCAATGACTCCTCTTTTTATTCATGAAAACACCAAAGTTTTAATCGGGGATTTGGTTAAAGTTCTCCTAGATGAATTAGAGTTAGACTATGAACCCGCTGGATCGACAACCTTTAAAAATCATAAAATGGATCAAGGAATAGAACCAGATGAGTCTTTTTATATCGAAAATTGTCATGCTATTCGGGGAAAAACGCGCCTTGATTTGGCGATTGATCCCCCTCCCGATTTAGCAATTGAGATTGATATTACTAAGCGAACCCGATTTAATAATTATGAGCGATTGGGTGTTCCTGAATTGTGGCGATATGATGGGGAGAGACTGGAAATCAATGTTTTGCAAGGATCAGAATACGTTGAATCTTGCCAAAGCCGACTATTTTCTCAATTTAATCTAATAGAAAAAATTCCAGGAACGCTACAAAATAGTCAAAAAATCGGTAGTGCAATGGCATTAAAACAATTCCGAATTTGGGTCAAGCAAACGCTTAATCCCTGACCTCAAATGAACAACGAAGTCAGGGAACTGAGGTTTCCTACTGTCTTTTTACTGCTCACTGATTACTGTTTTTAGACGCAGAACGGCCTACCAACGATCGCCAGCATCGTAAATTGTTAAACGTCCGACTCCTAGAGCTAATCCGGGAGAATTGTCTCCGGGGGGATAAGCAGTAATTCCAAACTGATAGACACCACCATAATCGGGATTTCGTACTGGTTTCAGACCGATGGAAACGGTATTACCGGGGGGGACAGGAGGATCAAAAATGACCGTAATCGTCTGAGTATTGGGGTCAAAAGTAGTGGATTTTAGGGTTAATTTTTCGCCTCGCTGATTGCGATCGCCAAGAAAAGCAAAGGTTTGATCAACAAGAAAAGCAATAGTTTGAATATTAGGCTGCTGTTGTATAGTTACTTTGCCCAAGGGCGCCCCGAGAGACGGCGGCAGAGCGATGGTAAGATAGTATTTTGCACCCCAAGCACGCACGGATTGGAAAGTAGCGAAGAAATTAACCAGAGTGGGAGAACTCTCAAAAAATACTCTGCCATCGGGAAATTGTCCTGCGAGAGACACAGAAGCATCAAAAGCGAGTATAGCAATCAAAGCGAGTTTAGATAGACTTTCAGTCTGTTTTAAAGGCAAAAAGGGAATCTTCAAGGTAAAAGCTACTATAAAATATTGATTGTCAAGGAGAATTATAGCAAATTCACTTAACCCTCAGCCGCTGCCATTATCAGTGATCAGTGATCAGTTATCAGTGATCAGTTATCAGTTGTTTTCTCCCCACTCTCCCACCCCCAATACTTAACCCCCAACTTGCAATGTATCTCGAACACCTGCACCTTCACAGTTTTAGAAATTATGCCGAACAGTTGCTAAAATTCGAGTCCAAAAAAACAATATTATTGGGCAATAATGCTCAGGGAAAATCCAATTTACTAGAAGCGATCGAACTTTTGGCCACTCTCAAGAGCCATCGAGTCAGCAAGGATCGGGATCTAGTGCTAGAATCGGACTCGGAGGCGAGAATTTTTGCTAGGGTTAATCGTCTTTATGGAGCATCAGAATTAAGTTTAATTCTCCGTTCTTCCGGTCGTCGCACCGTGATCCGTGACCGTCAACCCCTGCGCCGTCATCTCGATTTTTTGGGCGTGATTAATGCGGTACAATTTTCTAGTCTCGATCTGGATTTAGTGCGCGGTGGTCCGGAAGCTCGCCGAGATTGGTTAGATACTTTATTAATTCAATTAGAACCCCTATACGTTCATATTTTACAGCAATATAATCAGGTTTTACGACAAAGGAACGCTCTTTTAAAAGAGATTCGTAAACAGGAATTAGAGGGAAAAGTTTATGCGGATTTATCCCAACTAAAACTCTGGGATTTACAATTAGCAGAAACTGGTTCAAGAGTTACGAGAAGAAGGGCGCGAGTCCTGCAAAGATTAATTCCTTTAGCTCAAAAATGGCACGAAAGTATTAGCGGAAAAACTGAATATCTAGAATTACAATATATTCCCAATGTGCCTTGGGTAGAAGATGATGTCAATGGGGTACAAACAGCTTTTTTAGATAAAATTGAAACCCGTCGTTTGGCCGAGAAACAGCTAGGGACATCGGTAGTCGGTCCCCACCGGGATGAAGTGGATTTTTTAATTAACCAAAACCCCGCTAAATCCTACGGTTCCCAAGGACAACAAAGAACCTTAGTTTTAGCCTTGAAATTAGCGGAATTACAGTTACTAGAGCAGATTATCGGGGAACCTCCCCTACTACTCCTTGATGATGTTTTAGCGGAATTAGATATCGAACGACAAAATCAATTATTAGATGCGATCGAAGACCGTTTTCAAACCTTAATTACCACCACTCATCTCAGTTCTTTTGAGTCTCGCTGGTTGCAATCTTCCCAGATATTTTCTGTCAAAAAGGGACATATTTTTTATTAGTCTATAGCCTCTCTTTGTTTGTCTCTTTGCTAACGATATACACCCATAATTTTATCCCCCCTTAATAAGGGTAGGGCTATTTCATTCTCAAGAAAAAAGGAGAAATACGGCGAGAAACGAAATTTTAGCGACCTAAAGACAATAATTGGGAGATGCTGTGCTGATTGTGGTCAATTCCCTTTGTTAAAGAATCATAACCCTCTAACCTGTACAAGGTTAAAACCGGGAGCATCTCACCTTTGTAACCCCTAAATCAGGTTTTATGTCAAGCTATTTTGAAAGCCTTGCGAGAAACCAGTTTGGTGGTGATTCGGTAGTAGTGATGGCGGCTTAATCCTTTGCTTTGCTGTGCATTGTAGTCATGGATAAAATACCAAAGGGTTCCCCAAGGTGATTCTCCATTTTTTTAGAGAAAGATAGACTCTCTCTCACCAGCCGAGA
>NZ_JADBUZ010000194.1:0-25205 GCF_020245305.1 Microcystis sp. M20BS1
CCGCAGAAACCGTTAATGGAATTAACCAAGTCCTCTTGAGGAATACATCACAAAACCTTCTATATATATGGAATTTAGATAGCAATTGGAGTTGGCAATCTTCCCAGGGAGGGTGGGGATTAAACTCAACCCAAGCTTTCAACCAAGAAACTAATTTCCAACAAGACTTTAACGGTGATGGAATTATCGGTCAACCCACCACCCTTCCCAGTATTACTCTTGCGGTTGCTCCTAGTAGTGTTACTGAAGATGGGACAACCAACTTAGTTTATACCTTCACCCGTACCGGTTCTACTACCAGCGCCTTAACCGCTAACTATACAGTTGGGGGGACAGCTACTAATGGAACCGATTACGCTTCTATTCCCACCAGTGTCACCTTTGCTGCTGGTTCATCCACTGCTACTGTAACAGTTGACCCAACTCCTGACACAACAGTAGAAAGTGATGAAACTGTTATTTTAACCCTTGCTTCTGGGACAGGTTATACCGTAGGTACTCCTAACGCAGCTACGGGGACAATTACCGATGACGATAGCACTGTCACCTCGCAACTCTCCATCAACGACATCACCGTGGTGGAAGGTCAAAATAGTAATGCAATCCTCACCGTCACTGTAAATAATCCAAGTACACAACAAATTACTGTCAACTATACCACTGCACCCATTAACGCTACCGCCAATGTAGATTACACTAGCAAAACTGGAACTATCACCATTGCACCTAATACTGTCACCGCTACTATTAGCATTCCCATCCTCAATGATAACCTCAATGAACCTGATGAAGCCTTTACAGTAACCCTGTCAAATGCGGTTAATGCTACCATCAATCCCGACGAAGCAATTGGACAGGTAATTATTACTGACACCCTACAAAGCAGCATTACTCGAACCTTACCCAATAATGTGGAAAACCTCAGACTAATTGGCAGTAATAATATTAATGGTACAGGTAACGCTGCTAACAATAAAATTACCGGAAATAGCGGTAACAATATCCTTGCTGGTGGTAACGGTGATGATACTTATCACTTCAATGCTTCAACCCAATTAGCAAGCGATACCATCCAAGAAACTACCACCGGTGGTATCGATACCCTCGACTTCACTGGGACAAATACCGCAGTAAGAGTTAACTTAGGGATTACTACAAACCAAACCGTCGTCACCAATAATCTAAAATTGACTTTTTCCGCAAATAACACCATCGAAAATATTATTGGCGATAGCGGTAATGACCGACTAACCGGGAATAGCCTTAATAATACTCTAACTGGTGGTGGTGGCAACGATCAATTAACCGGTCAAGACGGAAACGATAGGTTAATTGGTGGTTTTGGTGATGATTTACTTACTGGTGGTAATGGTAGCGATAATTTTATCTTCAATAGTAGTAATTTAGGCATCGATGCCATCAGCGATTTCACCCCCGGCAGTGATAAAATAGTATTAAGTAAAGCCATATTTACCGCCTTACAAAGTGTCATTGGCAATGGCTTCAGTCAACCAGCAGAATTTGCCAGCGTCGATGACGATGATTTAGTCGCCACTAGCAGTGCTTTTATCGTTTACAGTAACAGCAGTGGCAGTATTTACTACAATCAAAATGGTAGTGCTGCTGGTTTAGGAAGTGGCTTTGAATTTGCCAATTTGTTGACTGTTCCTACCCTAATAGCGGCTGATTTCACACTGATAAATTAACCTGGCCACACAGAGAAAAAGGGTTTCTTGAAGAAACCCTTTTTCTGGACTTGTGTTAAGGGTTACAGGTTCACCCATAGACTGACATCGAAAACAAAACACCCCAAGAGAGCGAGAGAGCAAAAACGAGGGAAATATTAAGAATTGTGTAAAAAGCTTGACAAATAGGCAAAAGTGCAGTGGGTAAAACCGAGGACTAAGCTAACCGGTGGATACAATGCACAATCAGCATTCAGGTCTTGATTCGGTAGGGCCAGCACTCAAATTAATATCCGCAACCATAGAGAAAAGGTTATATAAATCTAACTAATCATTGACTTGAGTAATTGGTATTTTACAAATCCCTGAAAGCAAGTCACCATAGGAATTAAGCAAATGCAGTTCCGCATCAAATCCTGTGGGAGATAGAAATTATGGTTGCTTTAATCACCCCAAAACCGGCTAAAACCAGCCGTTTAACCACACAAATCCAAGAAATCGCTGAAAATACCTTTACCCTGCGCTGTTTGGATTGGGACCGCGATCGCTTTGATATCGAATTTGGTTTAGAAAACGGTACCACTTATAACTCTTTTGTTATTCAAGGGGAAAAAACCGCTCTCATTGATACATCTCACCGCAAATTCGATCGCCTTTATCTGGAGGAATTAACTAAACTAATCAACATCAATCATCTTGATTATTTAATTATCAGTCACACCGAACCCGACCACAGTGGTTTAGTCAAAGAAGTTTTAGAATTAGTCCCAGAAGTTACCGTGGTGGGGGCAAAAGTTGCCATGCAATTCCTCGAAAACATGGTACACAGACCCTTTAAACAGTTAATAGTTAAAAGTGGTGATACTTTAGATTTAGGTAATGGCCATGTTTTAGAATTTGTTGCGGCCCCTAATCTTCATTGGCCTGATACTATCTTCACTTTTGATGCTAAAACTGCCACCCTTTTTACCTGTGATGCCTTCGGAATGCACTTTTGTGATGATCAAACCTATGATCGAGAAAAAGACCTGCTAGAAGGCGATTTTCAAACCTATTATGACTGTCTGATGCGACCGAATGCTCGTTCGGTTTTAGGGGCAATTAAAAGGATCGAGAAATTTGAGATTAATCTCATTGCCACCGGTCACGGCCCCCTATTAAAACACCATATTTCTGATTGGGTGGGACGCTATCAAACTTGGAGTCAAGAACAAACTTCTGCTGATACTTTAGTGACTGTATTCTTTACCCAAGATTACGGACAAAGCGAACATTTAGCTACTATGATCAGTCAGGGTTTGAATAAAAATGATGTGGTGACAGAATTAGTCGATATGAATAATGCTGATCCCCACGAAGTCAGAGAATTGATCAATCAATCTAAGGGAGTTATCATCGGAATGCCTCCCCAATCTTCCTCGATTAACCAGACGATTTTAAGCACGATTATTGCTTCAATTAATGGCCAACAAGCGGTGGGATTATTTGAGTCAGGAGGTGGGGAAGATGAACCGATTTTCCCCTTAAGAAATAAATTACAGGAAATCGGGGCGATCGAAGCTTTTCCTCCTCTTTTAGTTAAAGACAATACCAATCAATCCCTCGATTTAATTGCCGATGAAGCAGGAACCGACCTCGGCCAATGGTTAAGCCGAGAAAAAACAATTAAACAAATTAAATCGATTAACAACGACTTAGAAAAAGCTCTAGGACGTATTAGTACTGGATTGTACCTAATTACTTCCCAAAAAGCCGATTTATCCAGTGCCATGATTGCCTCTTGGGTGACACAAGCAAGTTTAAATCCTTTAGGTGTGGCGATTGCAGTGGCTAAAGATCGAGCAATGGTATCCTTTTTACAGCCTAGCGATACCTTTGTTTTAAATGTTTTGGCTGAGGATAATTACCAGAAATTAATGAAACATTTCCTCAAGCGTTTCTCTCCCGGTGCCAATCGTTTTGAAGGCATTAAAACCTACACTGCTAACAATGGATCACCAATTTTAGCCGATGCCTTAGCTTACATAGAATGTCAAGTCACCAGTCGTTTAGATTGCGGCGATCATTGGGTAGTTTATTGTACCGTTAATAGCGGACGAGTTGCCCGTTTAGATACCTTAACTGCTGTCCATCATCGCAAAGTTGGCAACCATTATTAACAGTTAACAGTTAACAGTTATCAGTTATCAGTTATCAGTTATCAGTTATCAGTTATCAGTTATCAGATTTAAGTTTTCAGTGGATAGTGTTAAGTAGGAAGTTGCCGCTTTATTTTCACTGATTACTGTTTACTGCTCACTGATAACTGAAACATCCAATTCTATCAATCTTAGGAGGAATAAAATGTACGAACCAATTAAAAAACCTTCCCCAATGATGGTGCGGGTAGTGCAAGTCTTAGAAATGATTCAAGATTTAATTGTCATTTCTCTCTGTATTGGTTTATTTAGCTTCATGGTGTTAGAAGTCAGAGAAATGTTTATGTCTCTGCTGCCACCGATTCAATTTCGGATTATTACCGCCGATATTTTATTCCTCTTAATTCTAGTAGAATTGTTCCGATTGTTAATTATTTATTTGCAAGAAAAACGAGTTTCTATCGGTGTTGCTGTGGAAGTTTCTATCGTCTCGGTTTTGCGAGAATTAATTGTCAGAGGAGTCCTAGAAACTAATTGGACACAAGTATTAGCCGCCTGTGCTTTTCTAATAGTTCTCGGCACATTAATGGTGTTAAGAGTTTGGCTTCCTCCCACCTTTGAAGGTATCGATCCCGAACAAAAAGTTTCTGAGCGTTATCGTCAACATTTAGTTAAAGACTTAACTGAAATAAACAGCAAAACTTAATCAGTTATCAGTTATAAGTTATAAGTTATCAGTTATAAGTTATAAGTTATCAGTTATAAGTTATCAGTTATCAGTTATCAGTACAACTAATAACCAAATTAACAACTATGACCACTACTACCTTAATTCCCAATCCTGCTATTAATAATCGCTCCCGCGATGTTCAAACCGCCGAAATTGCCGATCAAACTTGGGTTTTTAGCTCGCGTACTTGGGACAGCTTAAAATTTGAAATAGAATATGCTCGTCAACGGGGAACCACCGCTAATTCCTATCTTATCTGGGGCGATAAAACCGCCTTAATCGATCCTCCTGGAGAATCCTTCACCGAAATTTATTTAGAAGAAATTCGTCAATATGTCCCCTTACATCGTCTTGATTATCTAATTCTAAGTCACGTTAATCCTAACCGTATCGTCACTTTAAAGGCATTATTAGCCGAAACCCATCAAATCACTATCCTCTGTTCTAAAGCTGCCGTCAATACCCTGAAAAATGCCCTGCCTGATGCCCAAATTTTGGGCATACGAACCGATGAAATCCTTGATTTAGGGCAGGGTCATCAACTCAGTTTTATTAATGTCCCTACCCCCCGCTGGCCTGATGGAATCTGCACTTTTGACCAAAAAACCCAAATTTTATACAGCGATAAATTCTTTAGTGTGCATCTGTGCAGTGACGATATTTGGGATAAAAATTGGAAAGAATTAGACGCAGATCGTCGTTATTATTTTGATTGTCTCCATGCCGTGCAATCTAAAACAGTAGAAACAGCCCTCGACAAAATTAAAGAATTTCCCGCCCAATATTATGCACCTGCCCACGGTCCGATAATTCGTTATAGTCTTAGTCGTCTTGCCCACGATTATCGCTATTGGTGTCAAGAACAAAAAACTCGACCCCTACAAGTGGCTTTATTATATGCTTCTGCCTACGGAAATACTGCCACCCTCGCCCGCTCGATCGAACGAGGATTATTAGAAAATGATCTGGCCGTAGAATCAATAAATTGTGAGTTTGCCACCCCTGCCGAAATTAGTCAAGCGATCGAAAATTGTGACGGATTTATTATCGGTTCTCCCACCTTAGCTGGTCACGCTCCTACCCAAATTCAAACCGCTTTAGGAATCGTTCTTTCCACGGCAGCAAAAACTAAATTAGCCGGGGTTTTTGGTTCCTACGGTTGGAGTGGGGAAGCGGTAGATTTAATTGAAACTAAACTCAAAGATGCCAATTATCGCCTTGGTTTTCAATCCTTGCGCGTGCGTTTTAGCCCCACAGAAAGCAGTTTACAAGCAGGTTATTCAGCCGGAGAAACCTTCGCCCAGACCTTGAAAAAAACCAAAAAATTGCGGGTTCCCCAACAGGGAATGACCGAAACACAAATCGATCGCACTGCCCAGGCCGTTGGTCGGATCGTCGGTTCCCTTTCTGTTCTCACCACTCGTCAGGGCGAGGATCATGCTGGTTTCTTGACCTCTTGGGTATCTCAAGCCAGTTTTAACCCCCCGGGGCTAATTATCGCCGTTGCTGACGAACAAGCCGCCGATCGCCTAATTAACTCCAGAACCGCCTTTACCTTGAATATTCTCAAGGAAGGGCGCAATTTACGCCGCCATTTTTCCAATTGCATCAAATCCGGCAGCGATGTCTTTACGGAATTAGAAACCCAAGTCGGGGAAAATGGCTGTCTGATTTTAAGCGAAAGTCTCGCCTATCTAGAGTGTACGGTCAAAGAGCGACAACTCTGCGGCGATCGCTGGTTAGTCTATGCCACCGTCGAGCGGGGTCAAGTTTTGGATGGTAACGGTGTCACCGCCATCGGTCATCGCAAATCCGGTAGTCAGTATTAAAACTGGACTAACGGGGCAAAGTTCCTGACTTTCCCCGTGTAATCAGCCTAGATTTCTGGGAAACGAATGTTATGTTATTATCTAAGGCTGTCCGACCGGGCCATTTTGTCTTTGTTTCCCCATGAAAAAATTGCCGCTAATCCTATCGGTGGGGAGTGTCGCTTTATTGTTGGTGGGATGTCCAGCTTCTGACCAAGCTAATCAATCCCCACCGATTACCCAAGAAACCCCCACCCCCTCTCCCAGTCCCCCGGCTGCCCAACCACCCGCCTTTAGCAATCCTAGGCAACCGGCTACCGAACCAGCCACCCTCAGGATACCTGGATTGATTCCCGCCACCGATCCCGACCAAAAACGGGCAGAAATTAATCGCGGTCGCAGGGATCCCTTTGCCCCCCTTCCCGTACAACCAAATATTACAATCACAGTGGCGGAAGAACCCCCGGCTGGGACTCCGGTGGGTACCGCACCCGCACCAATGGGCAATCCTCCCACCCCCAGACCACCGATAGTGAAAGGGCCGCCACCACCACCGCAACCGACGGAAGCGGAAGAAGTGCAAGTATCGGGCATTCTCCGGTTGCCTACCACTCCTATGGCGATCGTGAAAGCCCCCGGAGAAGCCACGGAACGTCGAGTTATCCCCGGTTCTACCCTCTCTAATGGTTTAATTTTAGTTAAAGCGATCAATACTAATCCCGATAACCCCTCTATTGTCTTAGAACAATACGGTCAAACTATTACCCGTCGCCTAGGGGATGGTGTCCCCGAACCCGCCGCCGCACCGCAGGCCTCGATCAGCTATAATATTTCCGAATCAGGAGAATAAAACCCGTGCGATCGATTGCTATTCAACAAAAACAAACCATTATTTATCCCCAAATGCCCTTGGCTATCTATCGAGAATTAGCCAGCCATTTACAACAGGTTCAAGGTGTGGAAACCCATCTCACCCCCCAGCAGTTCCAACAATTCGATTATCACCAAAGTCAGATCGGTAGTCTAGAAATTAACTATACCGAGACTTTTCAGGAAAGCGATCGCCCTCTGGTCACGGCAATTCTCGGTTATTATGCCCAACGTCACGGATCCTATCAGCTTTCCTAAGCTTTCTCTCCTCACCTTTTCCCCGATTACCGACTTTCTTCTTAAAAACTAAAGGTATTTTATAGGATTTATCTTAATGCTGGGGATGATGCCAAATCCCGTCATACTTCATCTAAACTTAAGTAGGTAGGTATTAAAAACTTTCAGATGCCCCCCTTATCAAGGGGGGATTAAGGCGGGATCGGCACCCCCCTTATTAAGGGGGGATTAAGGGGGGATCAAAGACAAAATCTATCTTCAATTTAATTGAAACCACTTACTTAACTGATAACTGATAACTGATAACTGAAATGACCCTACCCAATTCCCTAGAAGAAACGATCCTGCAAGCGAAAGCCGCCACCCAACTGGCTCTAGAATCGGGAGCTAGACGCATACAAGTGGAATTAGTTATCCCAGAAATTGCTCTACAAGCGCAAGCTTTAGCCCTTGATTTTACCTCTATTTTTGACAGTTATGGTTCTGGTTTAAGGGTAATTTTTCCCGATACCGGGGCCGCCATGTTAGCTCGACGGGATTGGGGAGAAACAGTTTTTCAACTGGGAGATTTAGGTAGTCGTTTTATTCCCGTCGAAAACAAAATCAAGCCCGAAGATGAAGCTTTTTTAGTTGTTTGTCCCTCCTCGGTGGAGATTAATTCCGTAGAAAAACTCTGTAACCTGGCCGAAGATCGTCCCGTAGTTCTTCTAATTCCCCAATTGGAAGATGTATCGGTAGTGGGTATCGGTTACGCAGCCCGACAATTGCGAGAAAGATTTTTAAGTATCCTAGAAAGTTGTTATTATTTTCGTCCCTTGGAATCAGCGATCGTTTATCGTTCCTATCCTTCCTTGTGGCAAGTTTGGCTCGAAAAAGAAGACGGTTACGAGTTAATTTCCGAACAATCCACTAAACCCATGGGCGAAGCTTTAGAAAATCTGATTCTGAAAGCTTCTAGCAATAATCCCGATGATAGTTCTAATCCTGCTAACAAAGCCAAAAAGTCGGGTTTATTTGCCACTATGGGACGCTTCTTAAAAGCATTGCAACAGTGACATACTCCCCCCGTCAAGCTAGACTGTGACGGGGGATTATTTCCCCATTGCTGTTAGAAATTCTTGGCTTCTACAGATTGACCTCGATTGCAACTTTTATCCTTCTATTTTAACCGATCATTTGGCAATGCTATAATAAGATTAGTCGGTAGTTTCCCTAGAGGTAAACTTTTATGATCATCAATAAGCGAGAACTCAAACAAGCCTTAAATCGGGTGTACTTGAAAATTAAGCCTGATACTGAAACAATTCAGGTTTTTCAAGCTAATTTAACGCGCTTGTTGGAGCAATGTGACAGCAAAAAGTCGGAAGAGTTTAATAAAAATTTGCTAATAGATTTTTTAAAAAATACCTATTATACTGATCGCTATTTTATCAATACAAAAGAGCGCATTGATCTGGTGATTCATAATAACCAGGATGTTAAAAGTCCAGTGGGGGTCATTTTTGAGACTAAGAAACCTACTCGGACAATAAATGCAGAAATGCCAAGACTGGATCATCTCAATACTAAGGCTTTTCAGCAGTTAGTTTTATATTTTCTCCGCGAAAGGGTGACGGATAAAAATCTTGAGATTAAACACTTGATCGTGACAAATATTTATGAGTGGTTTATTTTCGATGGCAAGATTTTTGAGGAGTTATTTTTTGCTAATAAGGCTCTAGTTAACCAGTTTTGCGATTTTGAAGCAGGGAGACTGAGTAGTACAAAAACGGATTTTTTCTATCAACAAATTGCCGAACCAGCGATCACTAAAGTTATTGAGCAAATTAAATTTACCCATTTTGATCTGCGAGATTTGGAAAATTTAGATTTGCTTGATATTTACAAGATTCTTTCGCCAGAACATTTACTTAAGTTACCTTTTGTTAATGATAGCAATACTTTAAATAAGCCTTTTTATAATGAGCTTTTGTATATTATCGGTTTGACGGAAGTTAAGGAAAAAGGGAAGAAGTTAATCAAACCAATGAAAGCAGGCGATCGCTGTGATGGTTCCCTGATTGAAAATGCGATTAGTCGGTTGGATAGTTTAGATAAAATTGCACAATTAAAAAATCCTGAAGAGTTTGGAACTACGGATGAGGAACGGCTTTATAATGTGGCGTTGCGGTTATCAATTAATTGGATTAATCGGGTTTTATTTCTCAAACTATTGGAAGCGCAATTAATTAAATATCATCAAGGCGATCGAGATTTTGCTTTTCTCAATTTGGCGAAAGTTCCCAGTTATGATGATCTCGATAGTTTGTTTTTTGATGTGTTAGCTAGGGAGACAAATAAGCGCGAGGCTAAGGTTAAAACGACTTTTGCTCATGTACCTTATTTAAATAGTTCGCTATTTGAACCAACGGAGACGGAACAGCAAACGATTTTTATTGGCAATTTGCGGGAGCGAACTTTACCCATTTTTACAGCGACGGTGCTAAAAGATAATCAGGGTAATAAGCGAGTAGGTGAGTTAAATGCGTTGGCTTATTTGTTTGAGTTTTTGGATGCTTATAAATTCGATCGAGATGAGTTAGAAAATCCTCAAGAAGATAGCGAAAAGTTAATTAATGCTTCGGTGTTGGGGTTAATTTTTGAAAAGATTAATGGTTATAAGGATGGTTCTTTTTATACGCCGAGTTTTATTACCATGTATATGTGTCGGGAAACGATACGACGAGCGATCGTGCAGAAGTTTAATGAAGTAAAAGGCTGGAATTGTCAAACTTTAGATGATTTATATGAACGAATTGAGGACAAAAGAGAGGCAAATACTATTATTAATAGCCTGAAGATTTGTGATCCGGCGGTGGGTTCGGGACATTTTTTAGTTTCGGCTTTGAATGAGATAATCGCGATTAAGAGTGAGTTACGGGTTTTATTAGATACTTCGGGTAAGTCGTTAAAAGATTATCGGGTGGAGGTGCGAAACGATAAGTTATTGGTTTATGATGATGAGGGGAATTTATTTGCTTATCATCCGAATAATAAAGAAAAGCAACGGGTACAGCAAGCCTTATTTCATGAGAAACAGACGATTATTGAAGGGTGTTTATTTGGGGTGGATATTAACCCTAATTCCGTGACTATTTGTCGCTTGCGGTTATGGATTGAGCTTTTAAAAAATGCTTATTATCGAGAGGATGGCAATTTAGAAACTTTGCCAAATATTGATATTAATATCAAGTGTGGTAATTCTTTGATTAGTCGCTTTGCTTTGGATGTGGATGTTAAACAGGTTTTACAGAAGCAGAAGTTTAGTATTGAGGAATATCGCAATGCTGTACAGACTTATCGCAATGCGGAAAATAAGGAACAAAAGCGGGAGATGGAAACGCTGATTGCTAAGATTAAGGCTGGTTTTAGTGCTAATTTATTAATTGGTGATCCCAAGAAGGTGAAGTTACGTCAATTACAAGGGGAACTTTATAATCTGGAAAATCAGGGTTTATTGTTTGAGGAGACTAAGACGGAGCAAAAAGCGCGGGAGAAAAAAGTAACTAAGTTAAATAATGAGATTGACAAGCTAACTGCTGAAATTGCAGATATTGAAAGCGGTAGGCTGTATGATAATGCTTTAGAATGGCGGTTTGAGTTTCCCGAAGTGTTGAATGATGACGGGGATTTTGTCGGGTTTGATGTTGTAATTGGGAATCCTCCTTATATTCGTCAGGAAGAAATTAAGGAATTAAAACTAACTTTACAAAAATCTTATCAATGTTATACGGGTGTTGCTGATTTGTTTGTTTATTTTTATGAGTTGGGTTTAAACTTGTTAAAGTCTAAAGGTAATTTAACTTATATTTCCTCTAATAAATATTTTCGCGCAGGTTATGGTGAAAAGTTGCGTCAACTTCTGGGAGATTCAACCACAATTTACAATTTAATTGATTTTGGTGATTTCCCTGTTTTTGAAGAGGCGATAGCTTATCCAAGTATTATCACTTTAAGCAAAAATAAATCTGAAAATAATCAATTACAAGCTTTATCCTGGGATGAAACGAAAAAACAAGATATTGCACGGTTTACAACAGTATTAGAGCAAGATGGGTTAATAATTGCTCAAGAAAATTTAAAGCCTGATGGTTGGCGGTTAGAGTCTTCACAAATTTTGGATTTATTAGCTAAGTTGCGTCATGCGGGTAAGCCTTTAGGTGAATATGTGGAAGGTAGATTTTACTATGGAATTAAGACAGGATTTAATGAAGCTTTTGTAATTGATCGCGCAACCCGCGACAGATTAATTAATGAGCATCCTTCCTCTGCTGAAGTGATTAAACCTTTTCTGCGCGGTCGTGATGTTAAAAGATGGTGTGTTGATTTTGCAGAGCAGTATTTAATTAAAATAGAATCCTCTGAAAATAAAGAACATCCTTGGTCTAAGTTAAGCGAACAGGAAGCTGAGAAAATTTTCAATGAAACATATCCTGCAATTTACAATCATTTTTCTCAATTTAGGAAATCACTAATAAAAAGATGTGATCAAGGTCGCTTTTTTTGGGAACTCCGGTCTTGCATTTACTGGCAAGAATTTGAACAAACTAAAATTATTTATCCAGATATAGCAGTTAGTTGTGAATTTGCTTTTGACAATAGTAATTTTCTTCTTGACTGTACATTATTTTTAATCCCATTGAACTCAAAACATTTACTAGGATTTCTTAATTCCAAGATTGCAAAATTTTTTATAAATCAAATTTGTCCTGCTATTAGAGGAGATTTTAAAAGATTTAAGTCTATATATGTCTCACAGATACCTATTATTGATGCAACTGAATCACAACGCACAGCAATAGAAAAACTTGTACAAAAATGTCTTGATGCTAAAAAAGACGATACTAACGCTAACACAAGCGAATTAGAAAAGCAGATTGATCACTTAGTTTACAAACTCTATCAACTCACCTATAATGAGGTAAAAATCATTGATCCAGAATTTGCCCTAACAGAACAAGAATATCTGGACTTACCCTAATTTATTCTCCCTTTTGCCTCTTGCCTTGTGCCTTTTGCCTCGTCTCAACAAGCAATTTAAATGCTTGACAGCTTAATTTCTGGCCAACTAGCTACCACCGAGGCCAATTTATCCAAATCCCGACGATCTTCGATAAAGGGAAAAACACCTAAAACCGGACAATTAGTCAAGGATTGAATTAAATCGATCGGTGTTAACTGCTCTATTTCCGTCTCCGTGCGCGGTTCGAGACAATTAAGGATAATTCCGCCCAAATTGACCTTTTTTTGCTCTGCTAGGGCAATATTAGCCACCGTTTGGGAAATCGCCCCCAATTTCACCGGCACCACCAAAAGGGTTTTTAACCGCCATTGAGCCGCTAAATCCGCCAAAGTTAGCTCGTGGGTGACAGGACAACCTAAACCCCCCAAACCCTCAATTAAAACCAAATCTTGGCTTTTTTGTAGGTTCAGCAGAGCTTGCCACACTGTCCCTAAAGGAATATCTCGACCTTCCAAATCAGCAGCCACAGGAGGCGCTAAGGGTGCTTGATATTGCAGCGGTGTGATCATTTCTAATTGACCCTGAAATAAGCCCTCATACCATTCTCGATCGCCTTGACCCGTTTGCATTAATTTCATCAGCCCCAAGGCCTTGGATGGATAGTATTTTTGCCAATAAGCCACTAAAGCAGTGGTGACAACGGTTTTACCCGCATCGGTATCCGTAGCCGCAATCAAAAGACTATTCATAAAACTCCCAGGCTCAGTCAAGATCAGGTGAAATCACCAATATTTATTATCTTATCTCCCCTCTTACCCATCACCCCACACCCCACACCCCACACCCCACTTCCCAGATATTGCATGGGTAAGATGCAAAAAGAAAAAAAACTGCAGCCAAAAAGGTGAGATGGAATACACTAAAAGTATAAGGTTATCAATTTTGCTATTTTTCAAGTTGCATCCTAGGCAACAGAATTGCAATTATCCCTCTAGTTAGAAATTGGACGGTTTGCCCTGTGGTTTCATCACTTCCCAAGCCCAATGACTCTTTAACAACGGTTCCCCAGCGTTGTTCTGGTGCTTATGCCTTGATGGACAGTCTCAAACGTCATGGCGTTAAGCACATCTTCGGTTATCCCGGAGGTGCGATCCTGCCCATCTATGACGAACTCTACCGCTTTGAAGAGCGGGGAGAATTACAACATATTTTAGTGCGCCACGAACAAGCGGCCGCCCATGCCGCCGATGCCTACGCTAGGGCTACCGGCAAAGTGGGGGTCTGTTTCGGTACTTCCGGCCCAGGGGCGACCAATTTGGTGACAGGCATCGCTAACGCACACATGGACTCCATCCCGATGGTAATTATCACCGGTCAGGTCAGCCGGGCGGCCATCGGTTCCGATGCTTTCCAAGAAACCGATATTTATGGTATTACTCTACCGATTGTTAAACATTCCTATGTGGCTAGAAATGCCCGGGAAGTAGCGAGAATCGTCGCTGAAGCCTTCCACATCGCCAGTACAGGACGACCGGGACCGGTTTTAGTCGATATTCCCAAAGATGTCGGTTTAGAACTATGCGATTATATCCCCGTCGAACCGGGAGATGTGAAACTAACCGGTTATCGTCCCACGGTTAAGGGTAATCGCCGTCAAATCGAGGCCGCTTTGCACCTCTTGGAAACCGCCGAAAAACCTTTACTGTACGTTGGTGGAGGTGCGATCGCAGCTAATGCCCACGCCCAAATTGCCGAGTTTGCCGAACGTTTTCAGTTACCCGTCACCACCACGTTAATGGGTATCGGTGCTTTTGATGAACATCATCCCCTCTCGGTGGGAATGTTAGGAATGCACGGCACTGCCTACGCTAATTTTGCCGTGACCGGGTGTGATTTATTAATTGCCGTCGGCGCTCGTTTTGATGACCGAGTAACGGGGAAATTGGACGAATTCGCCTCAAAAGCTAAGGTAATTCATGTGGACATCGACCCGGCGGAAGTGGGCAAAAATCGCGCCCCTGACGTGCCGATTGTCGGGGATGTGCGGGTAGTTTTAGAACAAATACTCCAAAAAGCCAGAGAATTTGATTATCCCACTAATTCCGATCGCACCCAAGCTTGGTTAGCCCAGATCGAGCGCTGGCGCCAAGATTATCCCCTGCAAGTCCCCCTACCGGAAGGCAGACTTTCCCCCCAAGAAGTAATCGTTGAGGTGGGCCGTCAGGCACCCCACGCCTACTATACCACCGATGTGGGCCAGCATCAGATGTGGGCAGCCCAATTCCTCAAAAATGGCCCCCGACGTTGGATTTCTAGCGCGGGATTGGGGACGATGGGTTTCGGTTTACCCGCTGCGATGGGGGTAAAGGTGGCTATTCCCGATGAGGAGGTCATCTGTATTAGTGGTGATTCCAGTTTCCAAATGAATCTACAGGAATTGGCCACCCTAACCCAATTTAATATTCATGCCAAGACGATTATTATTAATAATGGTTGGCAGGGTATGGTACGTCAATGGCAAGAAGCTTTCTATGGGGAACGTTATTCTAATTCCAATATGGAAGCGGGAATGCCAAATGTGGAACTGTTAGCCCAAGCTTACGGCATTAAAGGGATTACTATTCGCCATCGAGATGAATTAGCCGCAAAAATTGCCGAAATGTTGGCCCATGATGGTCCAGTTTTGGTCAATGCGATCGTGACTAAAGACGAAAATTGTTATCCCATGGTTGCCCCCGGCCAAAGTAATGCCCGTATGATTGGTTTACCGAAAATTGTCACCGGGGGTTGTGAAATGCACAATTGTCCCAGTTGTGGCGCGGTTAACAGTTGGAATAATAAATTCTGTCCTGAATGTGGGGCGAAATTGTAGCTGAAAATTGTTAATTAATTAACCAGCCTCCGTTAAGTATAACGGAGGTTTTTGGCTTTTTCTCTACTGTGTGAACATCATAAGTAGGTAGGCGTTAAAAATTATCAGAAACCCCCCTTATCAAGGGGGGCAGGGGGGATCGAACTTAAAATCCATTTTTAATTTAATCATAACCAGCTACTTAGAAATTTTCAAATAGAAGCAATGACAGCCCTAGAAAAAGCCTTAGAAAAAGGAGCGAAAAACTTGATCGCCACCGTGATTAAATTAGGCATATCTCAGTGACAACGGCAAGAGCCTGACATCAACCCCATGGACGACAATTAAGAATAACAACCTAAAATCTTTTCGCTAATTTTGCCATAGACTGCACCCTTTGCTTCTAAAATGGGCTATTGCGGCTAGATACCAATATTGGTCTAGCATTTGCCCGTAGACTGAAAAAAGCACGTTATAAAGATTATGGCCAAAGTTCTGGTATCCGATTCGATCGATCCGGTAGGAGTAGAAATTCTGTCACAGGTTGCCCAAGTGGACGTGAAAACAGGACTATCCGCTGAGGAAATCATTCAAATTATCCCCGAATACGACGCACTGATGCTCCGTTCCAGTACCCGCGTCACCAAAGAAATCGTCGAAGCGGGCAGCAAACTGCAAATTATCGGCCGCGCGGGGGTAGGAGTCGATAATATCGATGTTCCTGCGGCCACTCGTCAGGGTATTATTGTCGTTAACTCTCCCGAAGGTAACACGATCGCCGCTGCCGAACACGCCTTGGCCATGATGTTATCCCTTTCCCGTCATATTCCCAATGCCAATCAGTCGGTAAAAGCGAATAAATGGGAAAGAAATCGCTTTATCGGCACAGAAGTTTATAAAAAGAACCTAGGAGTCGTCGGTTTAGGTAAAATTGGCTCCCATGTCGCCACCGTTGCTAGATCCCTAGGCATGAAAATTCTCGCCTACGATCCCTTTATTTCCAAAGAACGCGCCGATCAACTCGGTTGCACCTTGGTGGATCTAGAATTACTCTTTGCCGAGTCCGATTTTATCACTCTCCACGTCCCGAAAACTGCCGAAACCCAGCATCTCATCGGTCGGGAAACCATCGCTAAGATGAAACCCACAGTCCGCATCATTAACTGTTCCAGAGGCGGCATTATCGATGAGTTGGCTTTAATTGAAGCCCTCGAATCCGGTAGAATTGCCGGGGCAGCCTTGGATGTATTTGAACAGGAACCTTTAGGCGAATCTAGATTAAGAGAATTATCTAACGTCATCCTCACTCCCCACCTAGGTGCATCGACTACGGAAGCACAGGTGGGTGTAGCTGTTGATGTGGCCGAACAAATTCGCGATGTCCTCCTCGGTTTGCCAGCGCGTTCGGCCGTTAATATCCCCGGACTAACTCCCGATGTTATGGAAAAACTGCGCCCTTACCTGCAATTAGCGGAAACTATGGGTAATCTTGTCAGTCAGTTGGCAGGAGGTCGCTGTGACTCGTTAAATGTCCGTTTACAGGGAGAATTGGCCACTAAAGACAGTCAACCTCTGGTGGTGGCGGCAATTAAGGGCTTACTTTCCCAAGCCCTCCGGGAACGGGTAAACTATGTTAATGCGGCGATCGAAGCTAAGGAACGCGGTATCCGGGTAATCGAAACCCGGGATGCTTCCACCCGCGACTATTCGGGATCGATTCATTTGGAAGCTAATGGTTCCATGGGTACCCATTCCGTCACCGGAGCGCTGTTAAGTACGGGAGAAATCCGCATTACTGACCTCGATGAGTTCCCCATTAACGTGCCACCGAGTAATCATATGTTATTTACCCTTCACCAGGATATGCCCGGTATTATCGGCAAAATTGGCGCACTTTTAGGCAGTTTTAATGTCAATATCGCCAGTATGCAGGTAGGACGCAAAATTATTCGCGGTGATGCAGTTATGGCCCTGAGTCTCGATGATCCTCTACCGGAAGGTCTTCTCTCGGAAATTACTAAAGTCCCCGGTATCCGCGATGCTTACACAGTGAAACTCTAGATTAAATCAGTTATCAGTAAACAGTCAACAGTAATCAGTGAAAGGAAAGCTCTGCACTTGCCACTTAATACTGTTGACTGAAAACCCAAATCTGATAACTGATAACAAGGGCCGAATCTCAGACCTAATTGGTTAAGCTAAAAGCTTTGATGTGCTTAGTTTCTAACCTTCTTTTTAGGTAGGAGAATTGTCAGATTCTGTCTTTTGCCTCTTGCCTGTTGCCTCTTGCCTTCAGAAGCTGATAACTGATATATGTCTAATAGTTGGTGGGAAATTACGGTTTTGTGCGAACCTAGTCTCGAAGAAACGGTTTTCTGGAGACTGGAAGATTTTGGCTGTTCGGGAACGGCCACTGCTAAAAAACAATCCTCTTTAGAGGTTAAGGCCTATATACCAGAAATTAAAGCGCAATTGCCCGATTTAGAGGCACTAAGCCTCTGGTTAAAGCAGGATGCTTTGATTTTAGGTTTTTCTGAACCTGTCAGCTATTGGCAGTTAATGGACGAGGAAGACTGGGCCAGCAGTTGGAAACAACATTGGCAAATTAGCGAGATCGGCGATCGCTTTTTGATCTGTCCTGCTTGGTTAAATCCCCCGGAAAATAACTGGAGATTGGTGATTAAAATTGACCCCGGTTCCGCTTTCGGCACGGGAACCCACCCCACCACCCAATTATGTTTAGAATCCCTAGAAATGCGTTTAAGTAGCCATCCAGAGAATAAAATTATCGCCGATATCGGTTGTGGTTCCGGCATACTGGCGATCGGGGCGATTTTATTGGGGGCTAAAAAAGTTTATGCTGTTGATATAGATCCGCTGGCGGTGAGTGCGACCCACAGTAATCGCCATCTCAACGGGATTAACCCCGAAAATTTAGCTGTTAATCAGGGTAGTGTCGAGGAGTTATTAGAATTAATTCCCGATGGTGTTGATGGCATCGTTTGTAATATTTTAGCCGAGACAATTATCGCTTTAATGCCCGAAATCACCCGTCTGGCAAAACCCACCACTTGGGGAATTTTAAGCGGCATTCTTGTCACCCAAGCACAAGCAGTTACAGATATTTTAGAACCCCAAGGCTGGACAGTGGCTGCCCTGTGGAAACGTCAAGAATGGTGCTGTATCGAAATTCGCCGCACCCTGGATTAATATAGCTGTCAGCCTGGAATCAGTTATCAGTTATCAGTTATCAGTGAGCAGTTATCAGATTTGAGTTTTCAGTGAGCAGTATCAAGTGAGGAGTATTAAATGGCATTAACAGTGCTGTCTTGTCACTTCACTGATTACTAAGTAGGTAGGCGTTAAAAATTATCAGATGCCCCCCTTATTAAGGGGGGATTAAGGGGGGATCCCCCCGCCTATCGGCACCCCCCTTATCAAGGGGGATCCCCCCGCCTATCGGCACCCCCCTTATCAAGGGGGGCAGGGGGGATCGAACCTAAAATCTATCTTCAATTTAATTATAACCAGCTACTTATTTACTATTTACTATTTACTGAAAAAAGCATCCATGACTCAAGATAGTTTTCGCATCAGTTTTGCTCCTTTATCTTTGCAGGAAGTATATCAATTAGCCGATGATGGGGCTAATGGGGCTATTGTACTAATGAGTGGTACTGTACGGGAGCAAACCGACGGTAAACCGGTTATTTATCTTGATTATCAGGCCTACGAACCCATGGCGATGGAGGTTTTCCGGCAAATTGCTCGGCAAATTCGGCAAACTTGGCCCGATACCAATCGAGTTGTCATTCACCATCGCACCGGTAAGCTACAAATCGGTGAAATTAGCGTCTTAGTAGCGGTGGGTTGTCCCCATCGAGGGGAAGCTTTCGCAGCCTGTCGTTATGCTATTGATACTCTCAAGCATAATGCCCCCATCTGGAAAAAAGAATACTGGTCTGATGGTTCTAGTCAATGGGTTAGTATTGGGGCCTGTGAAACGGAGTGTTAGGTCTAATAACGTAAAATCAAGGCAATTTTTTGGTAATCGTTCAAGGAATCCTCCTCGACTAAAGCTACACGTCCTCCCTTGGCCAATACCACTTCGATAATTTCATCCACTGCGTCATCAATTACCTCCGTACCACCGACGTTTTCCACCAGTATCAAGTCACCATTTTCGCTTAAAACTGCGGGTACATGGTAATTTTTCTCCACTAATAACAATTTTCCTCGACCTTCCTGCGCTAAACGCCACACTTCTCCCAGGGTAGAGATAACTTTTTGAGCGCTGACTGCCGCATCCAAAGCTTGCAGAGCTTCAGTTTTTTGAGTCTGACGCACTGAGTGCATAATCGGCAATACCTGTGGCATTAATTCCGACAGTGAGGTTTTGTCAAAATTGCCGGTTAAAGTGCCAACAATTGCTGATGTGTACTGTGAAACTTCTTGAAAGAAGGAAATTTGACGAACCACTCCACCCACAATCAAAGGGGAAAAATCATCAACGTATTCACCCAGAGCATTATCTACCTGTTGGAAAAATCGTCGGATTCTATCATCTAGATAACTGGTATCGGCATCAAAAGGCAGTGGTGCGGTGGCCCCCGGTCCAGTCATTTCTAGGGGAAAATTCTGATCGCAAATTTCTTCGAGAGTTTCTCCTGTACCTGAGATTAAACGAGTAGAACCCTGACTTAATAGTAACAGCCAATAGGGTTGTTCTCGATGTAATCCATAAACTAAATCCCGTGTAGCAAAGGTTTTATCGATGATAACTCTTGCCTGGACAGAAAAAGGCAAGTTATAAAGCTTGGCAATATCCGGACCAATATAGAGAGCTAATCCATCTAGAGTATAAGGATAATCTATTTCAGCCACTAGACTATCGAGGCGATCAAACAAAGGTTCGATTTCACGTTTAGAGAATTCTGCCGATAATCGGCGCTTTGCTTCATCGACCAAATTTTTAACGAGAATAGGGTCTTGTTTGTTATCCGGTGAGGTGCGATGGGTAGGTAAGAGAATGGAAAGGGCGGGTATTTGAGTTAGGGATTGTAGTTTCTTAAGTTCTTGACGAGTAATCATTGATTTTAGCTTGATTGATAGGGTTAAGGAGCTAAAAATACTGGCTTTATCCAGATTTTCTCGATTTATTCAGTATTCCAGCTAACATTTTAGGGAAAAAATGTAATTATATCTAGAAAATTAAGAAATTATACTGAATTGCTTTGGCAGAGATTGAGGGAATTTTTAACCGGAAAACTAGGAATATTATTGATTTATCGATCGCCCACCATCAGGACAGAAAATGTTCAGGATGGGTTATTTACCCATCCTCGGAATAATTAGGCCGCTATGGCGGTTTTTTCCGCTGTTAATGCCTCTTGGCGTTGAAATTCGGCTAATTGTGCCGTAATTTCATCCCGAACAATCTGACGGTATTCCAGGAAATGCTCGTTGTGGGCGCAGACAGTGATATAGTGTTCGGCGTTGGCGGGATTATGGCGCAAAATACCGAATAAATTCTGCCAGAATTTCCAGCGAGTGGAACGTTTAAAGCCCTGTCGCCAGATAATTACCGCTAGGGCATAGAGATCGGCCCGACGAGGCAGTTTAAAGGCTGGTTTAGCTTTAGGTGCGCCTAATTTCAGGAAACAGCGATAGGTGCGATCGAGAAATACCTCTGGATCGTACAATTTCCAGAAGGCTTCAATATATTCTGTGGCAATATCTTCGATCGGCCGGGTGGGAACGAAATTCATCAGGGTACTTTGGTTAATGTCCTGTTTCCCCGTTAATCGTAGTCGTCCTTCTTTTTCCAAGCGAGTCCATAGGGCGGTATTCGGTAAAGCTTGTAACATTCCGAAGAGAGCCGTGGGAATGGCCGCTTCTTCGACAAAATTAATAATGCGATCGGCCGCTCCTTTTTTCTCGCCATCAAAACCGATGATAAATCCCGCCATGGGGCGCAATCCGGCTTTAATAATCTTTTCTACCGTCTCGGTTAAGGAACTACGGGTATTTTGGAATTTTTTGGTTAATTGTAAACTTTCTTCGTCGGGGGTTTCAATCCCTAAAAAGACCGCGTCAAAATAACAATCGACCATCATTTCCATTAATTCGGGATCGGCGGCTAAATCCACCGATGCTTCCGTGTTAAACCGGAAAGGGTACTGGTGTTCTTCTTGCCAAACTTTTAATTCTTTGAGGAGTAATTTAACGTTGCGCTTGTTGCCGATAAAATTATCATCTACCATGAACACGCCCCGGCGCCAACCTAATTCGTAGAGATAATCTAATTCTTTTAATAATTGTGCGGGGGTTTTGGTGCGGGGTTTACGACCGTAGAGAACGATAATATCGCAAAATTCGCACTGGAAGGGACATCCCCGCGAAAACTGCACCGACATGGAATCATAAGCTTCAAAATCGAGCAGATCGTAGCGTGGAACTGGGGTAATTGTCACATCGGGTTTTTCTGTGGTGCGGAAAACACCTTTAGTTTCTCCTTTTGCCAATGCTTCCACAAACATCGGGATGGTGATTTCTCCCTCATCGAGAATCAGAAAATCGGCCTCGGCCACTTCGTGGGGGATAGAAGTGGGATAGGGACCCCCCACGGCCACCAGTTTACCCCGTTGCTTGGCTTCGTGAATTTGCTCGATTAAATCTTGACGTTGGACGATCATACCCGAAAGAATCACTATTTCGGCCCAGTCCCATTCTGCTTCTGTCACTGCCCGAATATTGCGATCAACCAGTTTAAATTCCCATTCCTGGGGTAGAATCGCCGCCACCGTCACCATACCCAGGGGAGGAAGTAAGACTTTGCGATCGACTAATTCCAGAATTTTGTTATAAGACCAGAAAGTCGGCGGAAAAACGGGATAAATCAGTAAGGCACGCATATTCACTCCTCGCTCGACGGCGATCGATTCTTGACCTTTCGCTTGATTGTAATCTTTTTCGGTCAGGGATGGGAAAACCGTTATTTAGTCCGAGAACTAGGATCAGGCTTGATTTTCGGCCGCCATTGCCCACCCTTGACCCTACCCCCATAAAAGTTTATGGCCAACATCAATAAAATTTATGTAAAGAAATGTTGCATAGTCTGGAAAGTTATGTTACATTAAATATCAAGCACTTGACTTAAACGCAATTTTCTTATAGGAAGGCAATTCACCATGGATAAGCAAGAAAACAAACTCGGTTTCACCGCTTTCGCTGAAAACTGGAATGGTCGTTTAGCCATGCTCGGTTTCGTTATTGGCGTAGCTACGGAATACTTAACCCACAAAGGCATCCTTGCTCAGTTAGGCTTAATGTAATTTCGGCCTCGACTGCTGTGCATCTACAATCATCTTGAATAAATCCTTAAAAAAAGGGGAAGAGCATAGCTCTTTCCCTTTTTAAGTGGGAGGTTGGAGAGATTTTTCAGTGATCAGTCAACAATAATCACTCATGGTGAAGCTAAGAGGTTTTAGATACCAGATGATAGAGTTGATTAAAACTCAGTTTTTGGGAGTTTTCAAAGAAATATTGGCGATAATGGTAGTTAGCTAGATTGAACAAATTTTTTGACAAGAAGGCATAATGGTCGATTTCTGACCATAAGGGATGGTTTTGACTGATAATATGACGTTCAACTACCTTCATATCTTGATTATACCTGATAACGTTCTTAAAATCTATCGGTGGACAAAGTTACTTATTTTAGTTATCTAGCTACAGAAATGAGTAACTTTAAAAGGCTTTAGGTAGGTTTTTGGTTTCTGTGGTTAACCCAAATTATCCCTATTCTTTTTCCTTCCAGACAAACACCAGAAGAGCTAACTCTTGGGGTTGATGCTTTTCGTTTTTGAATTGGCGCACTGATAACTGATTAAGACATTTCTAACATTCTTTGAATCGGCAACAGTGCCTTAACTCTTAAATCTTCAAAAATAGTAATTTCTGGAGTTTTATCTCGCATACAGAGATACAATTTTTCGAGAGTGTTCAGTCTCATATAGGGACACTCATTACAAGCACAGTTATTTAAAGCTGGTGCGGGTATAAATGCTTTCTCTGGCGCGGATTTTTGCATCTGGTGAATAATCCCCGGTTCTGTGACGACAATAAAGGTTTTTTCGGAACTTTTCAGGGAATAATTTAATAGTGCCGTCGTGGAACCAATATAATCGGCATGGCGTAAAACCGATGATTCACACTCAGGATGGGCGATAATTTTTGCTTCTGGATGGGCAACTTTTAATTCTATTATCTTGCGTTCGGAAAAAGTTTCATGGACAATACAACTACCCTGCCAGAGAACTAAATCTCTGCCAGTTTGCTGACTGACATAACGGCCTAAATTGCGATCAGGAGCGAAGATAATCGGTTGATGGACAGGGATTTGATTCACTATTTTGACTGCGTTGGAACTGGTGCAGATAATATCACTCATGGCCTTAATTTCTGCACTGCAATTGATATAGGAAATCACGATATGATCGGGATATTGGGCTTTAAAACGAGCAAAATCTTCAGGATGACAACTATCAGCTAAAGAACATCCCGCATCTAAATCCGGCAGCAATACCAACTTATCCGGATTTAAGATTTTAGCTGTCTCTCCCATGAAGTGAACCCCCGCAAATACGATTACATCTGCTGGCGTTTGGGCAGCCTGCTGGGATAAACCTAGAGAATCACCAATATAATCAGCTATATCCTGTATGTCAGAATTTTGATAGTAGTGAGCCAGAATAACGGCGTTTAATTCCCTTTTAAGCTCTTTAATTGCCGTAAATAGGTCATCAGGTAAGCTCGATCGATTTGCGGGTTGAACAGTTGTGAACACGGTGAGATTTATGGTTATTTTTACCAAATACTAAACAAGTCTCTACATCATAGCAAATTTTTCCAAGGAGAGACCACAAACAAAAAAAGCTTGATACAACAGCGCTCAAACGACTGACAACCAAGCCCCGATAATACCATTTTTCAAAAAGTATATAGCGTGTTCTATTCGCACGAGGTACATTATTGATGTTCAAAAGCTTAATCAGCAAAGGTTTAAATGTGCCGTACAGGTACGAGAACCGCTATAGTTTATTTTTGGGAAATCCCTAAACGCTGATATTCTATCTGGATACAAGCATCCATAATCACATTTAAACCCGCCTCGATCGCCCTTTTTTCCGCAACTGGGTGATAAATTTTCAATTGTGTCCAAAGGGTAGCAGCCTGAATAGCAATAGCTGACTCGACAATTTCAGGTAGATAATCAGGATGACGAAAAACGTTAACAATATCCACGGGTTCAGGGATAGCCTCTAGAGAAGGATAGCACCTTTGACCATCAATTTGCTTGACCATCGGATTGACAGGATAGACTCGATAACCCACCGCTTGCAGAAATTTGGCTACCTGATAGCTGGCGCGACTCGATTTCTCAGAATGCCCCACCACTGCGATAATTTTACTATTGCTGAAAATGGTTTTGAGCGCACCATCGTCTCCTTTAATATTCGGCATTGTCCCACCTATCTTAGAACAGAGTTTCGTTTCCCATAAAGATGAAGTGTAACCTAATTTGGTATCGACTTTTAACTGCAGCTTTAGCCCCTCTGGAGAACTGGCAGCAATGTTTAACTTTTATATCGGAAAAACAGTTAAGTAGGTAGGTGTTAAAAGTTGTCAGACACCCCCCTTATCAAGGGGGGATTAAGGGGGGATCCCCCCGCCTATCGGCACCCCCCTTATTAAGCTATCCATTAGTCAGATTTTTCTTAACAAAAAGAGAAGAAACTTAAAAAAAGGGGAAACGATTGATAGGTATAGTTTTGAAAGAAGGAATTAAGGTGGAGGTAAGCAAAAAAATGGAGAAATGGGCA
>NZ_JADBUZ010000195.1:0-6172 GCF_020245305.1 Microcystis sp. M20BS1
ATAACGACACTTACCTCTTCGACACGGATCTGGTCTTGGGTAGCGATAGCCTAATTGATGCCTCTGGAATCGATACCCTCAACTTTGCGGCGACTACAACTAAAACCATCAACCTCAATCTCGGCAGTACCGCCGCCCAAAACGTCACCGCCGGAAATCTCACTCTCACCCTAGCTAGTGCCACTGCCTTTGAAAATGTTATTGGTGGTAGCCTCAACGACAACATCGTCGGCAATACTCTGAATAATTCTCTTACCGGTGGTCTTGGCAAGGATAGTCTGACGGGAAGTACGGGATTGGATACTTTGAACTACAATTCTCTAGGTGAGTCGCTGCTGAGTGGCTTTGATGTTATTCAAGGCTACAGTGGCACGGGTGCTAGTCTTGATCGCATTAATGCCCCTGCGCCTATTGCACCAATCACTTTGACCGCATCGAAAGGCACAGCTACTGCTTTAACCGAAGCGGCGATTCAGTTGGTCTTGACTAATGCGGCCTTTGCTGCTAACACGGCGGCGGCCTTTAAAGTGACAGGTCAAAGTGGTACTTTTATCGCTCTCAATAATGGAGCGGCCGGTTTCCAAGCCGCTAGTGATGCGATCATTCAACTGAGTGGTTACAACATTGCTGCCGCTACACCAGTGGTAGTGATCTAGATTGAGAGATCATTTAAGTTTGCCGGCAGTAGGAGACTCTTCTCCTACTGTTGGGGGTCTTTCAAATGTTCATAGGGTTTTTATCTGGATTATCTCAGCTTTCAAGCTACCAGCATCCGATCGCTCGGCTTTAGGAGAAAAGGCTCACCGGTTTGGTAGTTGTCATCAGCGTCTGGGATTAGCTGCGGCGATCGTGACCACTACCCTATTTTTACCCGCAGTCGCTATCCTCAGTTTTGTCGCTGATGCAGAAACTGAATAAAATGCGTAAATATCTCCTGCATCAATAATCTTTGGCCTGTAGTCGCTAATCTTTACTTCTCTTCTCATGCTAAATCTGGTTATTAAAAACTGATTATCTATAGCTCCTTTTGCCCCTTGCCTCTTGCCTCTCCTGATATGTAGCCTATACTCAACGGATTTAGTATGAATGAGCATTGCCAAATTAATTATCTCGATCGTCGCTCGACTTTTCCCCGGGGCAATTTTCTATCAACCGACAGGAGAGAAAATTATCGCCCTTACTATCGATGATCTACCCACTCCCAACGATCTGGAAGGAAAATTCACCGATCGCATTTTAGCGGCGATCGCCGATCATAATCGAGAAAAAGCCAGCCCAGCAACTGCTGTCAAGGCGACTTTTTTTCTGATCACGGGACACCTACAACCGAACTCCACCTTGATTGAGAGCCTAATCGCCCAAGGTCACGAAATCGCTAATCACGGCACCCAGGATCTGCGTACCAGTCAACTGGCTGCCGACGCTTTTGCCAGTCAGTTTCGGGAAGCTAACGATATTTTAAGTCGTCTTGCAGGTCAAGAGCTGCGCTGGTATCGTCCCGGTCAAGCCTTCTATAATCAATCTATGCGCTCGTTTTTGGGGACATTTCCAGGCTATGAGTCCCGATTTGCCCTCGCTTCCATGATTCCTTTAGATACCGGAAAAGCAACGAATCACCCTCAATTTACCACTTGGTATATCTCGCAATTTATTTTCCCCGGGGCGATTTTAGTGCTTCACGGTGGCTCCCCCGAAAGAGATGAAAATACGGTGCTCGTGCTGAAGAATTTATTAGGGAAATTACACGATCAAGGTTATCAGGTGGTGACTCTCAGCCAATTAGTTGATCACAAACGTTAAGTAGTTGAACAAAAGTAAAGTTAACTGTAGGGTAAGGAGTCAGTCGTCAGTAAGAATTCCGGCAATTTACATTTCTATAAGATAGACAACAGAATTTATGTCCGACTACTTATTAGCTGATTTTCTCGGCATTAAAGACAAAAAAAAGATGATGGGAATCTGACAAGATTGGGCGATGAGTTTTGCTGAGGGGTTTTTATCAATCTAGAGGGACTTGTTGACCCCGAACAATCCTGTATTTTTTTAACAAGTCAGACCAAATCTTTCTGGGAGGACTTTAAAAATTGCCTTGGCATAAGTTGATATTTGAGAGAGGAAAATATAGAAGTCGCTGATTATTTACTAACCTACTTTTTTTAATTTTTAACGGGTTAGGACTGAGATATACTGAAATGGTTGCTTATAGATCACTACTATGGGACGTTTAGCGCTGATCAGCGTGACTGACAAAACCGGAATAGTTGACTTTGCCCGTCAGCTAACAGAAGAGTTTGATTTTGAAATTATTAGCAGTGGAGGAACCGCCAAAACACTGCAATCGGCGGGGATTCCCGTGATTAAAGTGGGAGAATACACAGGATCTCCTGAAATCTTGGGCGGAAGGGTGAAAACTCTCCATCCTCGCATCCATGGCGGTATTTTGGCTAGAAGGGATTGCCAGTCAGATTTAGCGGAAATGGAGGCTAATCAAATTCGTCCTTTTGATTTGGTGGTGGTTAATCTCTATCCCTTTGAACAGACGATCGCTAATCCTGATGTTACCACCGCTCAGGCGATCGAACAAATCGATATCGGTGGTCCGGCGATGTTACGCGCCTCGGCTAAAAATTTCGCCCATTTGACTGTCATCAGTAACCCCAAGTATTACGAGCAGTATTTAAGCCAATTACGGCAAAATAACGGTGAAATCTCCCTGGAATTCCGTCAAAAAATGGCGGGGGAAACCTTCGCTTTAACCAATGCCTACGATGGTGCGATCGCATCCTATTTCGCCAGCTTAAACGGGGAAACGACGCGCTTTAATTTGGCGGGAAATGCCCTGCAAACCCTGCGTTACGGCGAAAATCCCCACCAAAGTGCCACCTGGTATGGTAGCGGTACAATGGCTCAAGGTTGGGGAAAAGCGACCTTATTACAGGGAAAAGAACTAAGTTATAACAATTTAGTCGATTTGGAAGCAGCCCGCCGTTTAATCGCCGAATTCGGCAGGGAAGAACCGGCCGCCGCTATCTTGAAACACACTAATCCCTGTGGTGTGGCGATCGGTGGTAGTTTAGTGGAAGCTTATACTAAAGCTTTTAATGCCGATGCTATCTCGGCTTTTGGGGGTATTATTGCCCTAAATCAAGCCATAGATGAAGCAACCGCTAAAGAATTAACGAAAACCTTCCTAGAATGCGTGGTTGCCCCCGATTGTAGCCCGGTCGCCCGGGATATCCTCGCTAAAAAATCAAAGGTGCGGATTTTATTGCTGCCGGATTTAACCACGGGAGAAAAACAAACAATAAAAGTTATCGCCGGCGGTTTTCTAGTACAAGCGGCCGATGATCTGGTAGAAACCCCGGAGGAGTGGCGCGTGGTGACAGAAAAACAACCCACTGCCGCACAATTAGCGGAATTACTGTTTGCTTGGAAGGTATCTAAGCACGTTAAATCTAACGCTATTGTGGTGACGAAAAATAAAACTACTTTAGGGGTTGGTGCAGGGCAAATGAATCGCGTTGGTTCGGCGAAAATTGCCCTTGAACAAGCAGGGGAAGCGGCCAAAGGTGGCTATTTAGCTAGTGACGGCTTTTTCCCCTTTGATGATACTATTCGCACGGCGGCCCAGTTTGGCATCGAGGCAATTGTTCAACCAGGAGGTTCTTTAAAAGATCAGGATTCGATTAATGCCGCTAATGAGTTAGGTTTAATTATGGTCTTAACAGGCATTCGTCATTTCTTGCATTAATACAAAGTTAGGGTGTGTTGTTGCTTAAATTAACGCACCCCAACTTTGTATTAATTATTGGTTAATTTACCCTATTCAATAGTCTTAAATTTGCCAAAAGTGCGAGGATGACCAGCTTTTTGGGAACAAAGAAAATAGCGCGCGGGTTCGTAATGATTTTCAGCACTAAAAGGGGAACAGAAATGATCTGCAAGTAAATCTTCTCGCACGAAGAAAGCATTTACTCCCGAAAAACTACAACCCACCAGTTTATAACCCTGTTGATGACCAAGTTTTTCTAGAGCTTTCAAACTTGATCCCACATGACTTTTATATTTCCATTGGTGACTAGGATTATACTGCATCACCCAACTGGATTCGGGGGGATAAATAGCATTATATTCGACAATTACCACCCGGGGACGATAATTAGTAATTGCTTGCCAGACCCAATAATCATTACCATCAATATCAATGGATAATAAATCTAATTCTGTCGGTACATTGCCCTCTCGAAACAAGTCTTCAATATTTGCGGCAGTGATGAAAGTATTTTTTAAAGTTAATTGTTGGTTAGCAATTAAATCTTTAAAAGATTGGCGAATACTTTTACAAAATCGCTCACTGCCTTCAATCCAATAACCTTGCCATCCTTTCACTAACAGATAGGCACTATTATTTTCTAAACCGTTACCAACTCCAAATTCCACAAAGAATTTATTTGTGGTTCCAATCCGATTAAAAATCTCGCTAATAATGCCATCTTCTCCCGCTTGGGAAAAAACCTTAAATTCGTAGCGGTTTAGTTTTTTAGGGTTATCATATTTTGGGTTTTTATGCAAGTTTTCTATCAGATAATTATCAATTTGTAACTCTGCTAGTATATCTTGATATTTTGAGGAAGAACTATTCAGAGACTTAAGGTTTTTAAGAATCTCTGGGATTGCTTGCCAAGGTGCTGCCATATTTTTGAGAAAGGTTTTCATGGATTTTAACTACAATTAACGAGTATTGGCTCTCCCAGGTTTGGTGGGTAAAATGTATTCTAAGATACATTCCTCCTAGCGAGGGGGTGGAACGAACCACTCCAGACACAAAGGACACAAAGATCGATCAATCCTATGTAAGTTAAACTTATCACACAGAACCTAGAAGAGCCGAGTATTTTTGGATTCAATGGGTTGATTAGTGCGATGCCGAAGGCACTGCGTAGCAGCACGCCGATCTTGTAGGGTGTGTTTCCTAATCTGGATCCTACTGCTCCACCAATAGATTTTTGGGAACGCACCATGCCCATATGAAGCTATGAGTTTAAGTGCGATGCTGAAGGCACTGGGTAGCAGTACGCCATCGCTGTAGCAACGTGGAGGCTAGAATATATTAAGCCCTATACGTTAGATGTTGTATATGACTGAACGACTTGAGCAGGCGATCGCCCAATTACAAACCTTGTCAACCGATCAACAGGAAGCGATCGCAACCCTAATTTTGGCAGAACTCGAAGAAGAAAAGCGATGGAATGACTCCTTTGCCCGCTCACCAAACTTGCTGGCTAAACTAGCAGCCGAAGCAATGGCAGAACATCGATTGGGCAAGACTCAAGAATTAGACCCAGAAACGTTGTGAAGTCTTGTACCACTGCTCGTTTTCGGGAGATGTTTGCAGATCTTCCAAAACCGATTCAAGAGCAGACCGGTAAAGCGTATCGGCAATTCAAAGAAGACCCAAGCTATCCCAGCTTGCGATTCAAGAAAGTCCATCCAAAGCTGCCCATCTATTCTGCACGCATCAATAGGGATTATCGTGCTGTCGGTCAATTAGAGGATGATACGGTGATTTGGTTCTGGGTTGGTTCCCATGCAGAGTACGATATGCTGCTGGAGCAATTGTAGTGCGATGCCGAAGGCACTGCGTAGCAGCACGCCATCGCCATAGGGTGCGTTCCCTAATCTGGCTCCTGCTGCTCCACCGATCGATTTTTGGGAACGCACCATGCACATTTATTGAGGCTGTGAGTTTAAGTGCGATGCCGATCTTGTAGGGTGCGAAAACGCGCGTGTAACGCACCTTTTTCAAGTCAGCTATAATGTCGGTTAGACAATGCTCTTATGAAGCGTTTAACCATCAGATATACATTCACGAGCATATTGTTTCACCAGTAATTCGATTATTTTTTCCTAAGTAATTTGCTTTCGATCTGCTTGAGATTTAAAGAAGCTTACACTTTCTTCTGTTAATTCTAATGTTACTTGAGTAGTTTTGGTTTTACCTTTAGGAACTAACTGGTCTGGAGGCGGTAAAAAATAGACCTCTTGCATAATTTTTTTATGGTATAATATAAGGTTTTGCTTTTTTCTCAATTCTTAGATTGAAGTGGAAAAAAGAATAAAATGTGATCTTAGGTCAGGAAATCATCTATAATTTTGCTATGTTTATTAGCAA
>NZ_JADBUZ010000196.1:0-2508 GCF_020245305.1 Microcystis sp. M20BS1
AATTCTTCGCTCTCATCAATTTCGATCACCCGCTTGTAGGATAGAGGGTTATCGGGATTGAGAGGATCGCCTAAGTCTTTTTCCAGTGCTTCAGCAGTCCAGTATTGCTTAAGCTTTTTCATAGTGCCTCTAGGACAGATATAATGTGTTTTTCGTCAATGCCTTCGGTTAGAAGACCCGACCATTCACAAAAATTAATGACCATTCTAGACTTTTGGCTGTAGGATGGCAACAATTACGCAATGTGCAACTAAAAACGACAGAATCAGGGTTCCAGAGGATACTTTATCTCTGCCGATTTCTGAAAGCCTTGGCAATCAAGACTAAAAATACAGTGGCACAGGGTGTAAATTATGTAATTTTAAGAAGGACTAAATTATGCCCCTAGTTACCGGAAATGGCTTGAATAACATCATTACTCCATCTTCGGCATCAGCTGGAGTCACTGGATGGTATTTTGGACTCTGGGGGGATGATACCATTTATGGCTATAATGGCAACGATACCATCAATGGTGGCGATGGCAACGACAAATTATTTGGCGGCACTGGTGATGACTTTATAGACGGTGGATTTGGTTTTGATACCATTGATGGGGGTCTGGGAAATGACACGACATCCTATGCTTTCTATTGGGGACCGATCAATGCTAATTTAGCAACAGGTGTAGTGAGTTTCCCTGGTAATTCTGTCTTTACAGATAGATTGATCAGTATTGAAAATCTAATTGGCACTGCTGGCAATGACACCATCATCGGGAACACTGCGAATAATTCCCTCTTCGGTGAAGCTGGCAACGACACCATCAATGGTGGCGATGGCAACGACAAATTATTTGGCGGCACTGGTGATGACTTTATAGACGGCGGATTTGGTTTTGATACCATTGATGGGGGTCTGGGAAATGACACGACATCCTATGCTTTCTATTGGGGACAGATCAATGCTAATTTATCAACGGGTGTAGTGAGTTTCCCCGGTGATTCTGTCTTTACAGATACATTGGTCAGCATCGAAAATCTAATTGGCACTGCTGGCAATGACACAATCATCGGGAACACTGCGAATAATTCCCTCAATGGTGGTGCTGGCAACGATAGCATCAATGGTGGCGATGGCAACGACAAATTATTTGGCGGCACTGGTGATGACTTGATAGACGGTGGATTTGGTTTTGATACCATTGATGGAGGTCTGGGAAATGACACGACATCCTATGCTTTCTATTCGGGACCGATCAATGCTAATTTAGCAACGGGTTTAGTGAGTTTCCCTGGTAATTCTGTCTTTACAGACAGATTGATCAGTATTGAAAATCTAATTGGCACTGCTGGCAATGACACAATCATCGGGAACACTGCGGATAATTCCCTCTTCGGTGAAGCTGGCAACGATACCATCAATGGTGGCGATGGTAACGACAAATTATTTGGCGGCGCTGGTAATGACTGGATAGACGGTGGATTTGGTTTTGATACCATTGATGGGGGTCTGGGAAATGACACGACATCCTATGCTTTCTATTGGGGACCGATCAATGCTAATTTATCAACGGGTGTAGTGAGTTTCCCCGGTAATTCTGTCTTTACAGATACATTGGTCAGCATCGAAAATCTAATTGGCACTGCTGGCAATGACACCATCACTGGGAACACTGCGGATAATTCCCTCTTCGGTGAAGCTGGTAACGACACCATCAATGGTGGCCTGGGTCTGGATACTCTTACTGGTGGTGCTGGAAACGATTTCTTCAGGCTCGACAACGTAGCGAACCGTGATCTGATCACCGACTTCTCTGTACCCGCTGACACGATCATTCTGGCGAACAGTCTTGACAGCACTTTGACCGATGCCATTAATCCGGGGATCAAGGGTCTGCTCTTTAATAGTGGTAACGTGGACGGAAGTGTCCTTGACGCTGCCCAGTTCTTCCAGGGAGCTGGGTTGACTGGGGGAGCATTGGGAGACTCCTCCGGCATCTACGTCAACACTAGCAACGGCGACATCTGGTATAACGATTCCGACGTCGTCGATAGTTACCTAATTGCCAATGTTGGGGCTGTTGCCGCAGCTGGCATGACTAATGCTGACTTCGTTTACGGGGTGTAAGTCTTAGCTAGGCATCACAGGAAAACTATGCCATGTCCCCCGCTAACGGCGGGGTTTTTTTGTCGGCCCCCCATCATTCAGTCACTAAAAATCCCAACTTTAACAGCGATATTAATCCTTTCAAAAACAGCATTATTTTTGAGTATGTATTAACCAGGTAACGAATCCTCATCAAGAATTTTCTCAATTGTCCAAGGACAATCCACTGGTAAAGTTAATCCACTTTTGCGGCTCGCTTTTCCCAGAGCTTTTTGATAACTGAACTTCCCCCATACATATATACTATAATAGCCGAAAACCCTTATCCATCAATGGATACGCCCCTTAACTTTTCTTAATGTACCCATGTAATTTGTAACATTTCTTAATGGACAAGAATTCTCTCTATTTGCTAGAATG
>NZ_JADBUZ010000197.1:0-22444 GCF_020245305.1 Microcystis sp. M20BS1
AAAGCAGCTCTAAAGAGTTTTGAGTTAAAAGTTAAACTTCAAGTTTTCATTCAGGACGAATGTACTGATTAACTAATTTTTTGGGGAAAATTAGTTAACCCATCATTATAACATATAATTAATTTGCAAGAGTTCTATTGAGAGAGATTAAATTTGCGATCGCATCTTATTCCAGAAAACGGGTTTCTTTGAGAAACCCGTTTTCTATGGATCTTGAGGCAGAGGGACTAAAGTCTCGCGGCATGGTTTCCCTTGGAAAAAGAACGCTGCCCCAGGGCAGAGCAACAAGAAAAAGGTAAATAGGGTGAATAAACGTGGTGAAGGACGACGAAATAAAGCCATAACTAAATCAATAATGCTCTTGACAAAATATCTATCCAGTGTGGATAATGGTAGTTTGTGTGAACTTTAGCTAGACTAAAATACCTTGGCTAACGTTATTGTAATCGGCGCTCAGTGGGGCGACGAAGGAAAAGGAAAAATCACGGATCTGCTGAGTCGATCGGCGGATGTGGTGGTGCGTTCTCAAGGTGGCGTAAATGCGGGTCATACCGTCGTCGTCGATGAACAAACGTTCAAACTCCATCTAATTCCCTCTGGGATTCTCTACCCGGATACGGAATGTATAATCGGCTCTGGAACAGTCATAGATCCCTCGGTGTTACTCAAAGAGATGGCGCAATTACACGCCCTCAATGTTACTACCGACAATCTCTATATCTCGCAAACGGCTCATGTCACTATGCCCTATCACCGGCTGCTCGATCAAGCATCCGAGGAAAAACGGGGGAAATATAAAATCGGCACCACGGGAAGGGGTATCGGCCCCACCTATGCCGACAAATCCGAGCGCATCGGTATTCGAGTCATCGACTTGATCAATACCGAGAATCTGCAGCAAAAACTAGAATGGACGATCAATTATAAAAACGTCATTTTAGAAAAGTTATATAACTTACCGCCTTTAGATCCGAAGACGGTGATCGAGGAATATCTAGAATATGCCGAGAAACTGCGTCCCCATGTGGTCGATAGTTCCTTAAAAATCTACGAAGCAATCCGCAAGCGTAAGAATATTCTTTTTGAAGGGGCCCAAGGCACCCTACTCGACCTCGATCACGGAACCTATCCCTACGTTACCTCCTCCAATCCGATCGCCGGGGGTGCTTGTGTGGGTTCTGGCATCGGTCCGACGGTAATCGATCGAGTGATCGGTGTGGCCAAAGCTTACACCACTAGGGTAGGTGAAGGTCCATTTCCGACGGAATTAGAGGGGGATGTCGAGCAGTTATTATGCGATCGTGGGGCGGAATTCGGGACCACCACCGGCCGCCGTCGTCGCTGCGGTTGGTTTGACGCGGTTATCGGTCGTTACGCAGTGCGAATCAATGGTTTAGACTGTCTAGCGATCACTAAATTAGATGTTCTCGATACCCTAGAGGAAATCAAAGTCTGTGTCGCCTACCAATTGGACGGCAAAACCTGTCGCCATTTACCCAGTAGTGCGGTGGAATTCGCCCGTTGTCAACCGATTTACCGAACGATGCCGGGGTGGCAACAACCCACCAGCGCTTGTCGGAGTCTGGAAGACTTGCCCAAACAGGCCCTCGATTATCTAAAATTCCTAGGGGCGATCATGGAAGTACCGATCGCTATTATCTCCCTAGGAGCTAGTCGCGACCAAACTATTATCGTTGAAGATCCCATTCACGGACCCAAACGCGCTCTTTTGGACGAAAATGGCTCGCCTTGGGATAATTACGAATTTTAAATCATTGCTAAAGAGGATTAGTCAACTATGCAAGTTAGCGTTGAATGTCAAAAAAGACCCGAAAATATTAACCCCAGGGCTCTACGTCGTCAGGGTTTGATCCCGGCGGTTCTCTATGGCCATAACGGCACGGAATCGGTTTCCCTCGTGGTGGGAGAAAAAGCGGCCTTAACCCTGCTTAAAAAGGCCTCGGTGAATAATACCCTGGTGGATGTCAATGTTCCGGAAATGCCTTGGACGGGAAAAGCTTTGATCCAAGAGGTACAATCTCATCCCTGGAAAAGAAATCTCTATCACCTCAGTTTCTTCTCGGTATCTGCCCACGGTAAGCTCGATATCGTCGTTCCGATTAAAGCCATAGGAGAAGCGATCGGAACCAAACAGGGCGGTTTAATCGAACAGTTCGTTAACGAAGTTAATGTCTCCTGTATTGCTGATAATATCCCGGAAGTGATCGAATTTGATGTTTCGGGCATCGGTGTGGGGCAATTCCTGCTCGTGGGTGATTTAAAAATGCCGGAAGGGGTGACTTTAAAAGATGATCCCCATACCACCGTTTTTGCCATTGTTGCCGCTAAAAGATAAATTCAGTGATCAGTGATCAGTCATCAGCAAATCATATTTCATTATTTACTGTTTACTGGTTACTGCTCCGCAGCTCTGGCACTCCCATCTACTGGGGGTTTATATAATTTGGACGTTCATAATCTGAGATTTATTAAACTTCTGAAATCCTAGAGTAAGCAAGGAATCCAGTTGTTTTTTATGTTTCAGATCGGCATCATTCAGGCATCCATAAATAGCTGAAGAAAAGTCAGAAAAGTTTTCATAATAGGCTGATTCAAGTCTGAATTGCATCACTGTCTGATCTACCTTCATAAGACCTCTTGTAAAAATCAAAAATTGTTGTTAGGGTTATGAGTCAGTAGTTAGGAAAATTGAGAATGAATAATAATCAATTAAATGATCTATTTACAGATTTGATGCCATTTAATCCTTATTTTTGACGTTTTTGAACCCTCAAAAATTAATTATGCAAGAGGTTTAATTAGGGGTTGCTGAATAAATCTAAAACCCTTGTTGGATAAGACTTTTAGACTTTTTTCCCCTCAAAAAGTGCCAGCTATTGGAGTGATCGGGGGTAAAATTCCAGGACTTTTTCCCTGAAAATTAGGTAACTGACCCCCTCAAAATCCGTAAAACCCCACACCCCACACCCCACACCCTACCCCCACGAAAAACTTTTTCAGCAAACCCTAATTAAAATTTAACCCGGGCAGTATTTGAGGAATAAAAAGTAATGACCACAGAATTAGAAACCAAAAAAGTTACTCCTACTCGCTGTTTAGTTGGCGCGGCAATTTCGGCAGCATTGGGGACAATTCTCTATTATCTCACGGCAGCGATCGGTCATTCTTTTTACTCAAAACCAATGGTCGCTCACAGTCCGATCGCCTTGAGAATTGGCAGTGCTGTCCGCACTTTAGTTTTTGGTTTAGCTTCTCTGGGAACCTTTATTTTTGTTTTTGTCACCATTGGTTTAATTCTTTTGGCTATCCAATTACTACTTAAACGCCCTCAACAAACATAAATTATGAATTATGAATTGGGAGTAGGAGGTGGTAATTTTTTTCAGTGATCAGTTAACTGATAACTGATCACTGATTAACGGACATTTTGAGCAACAAAATCTTTGATCAGTTGTTCTAAAGCAGCCGAGGAAGCGCGGGTAATCAGAAAACATCTAAACTCCTGGCCTTGACTGAGATATTGGGAATAGGCCGCCTGTAAAAAAGGTTTATAGCTGGGGTTTTTGCGAATATAGACCTCAAAAAAGGCCAAAGATAGGGAATGGGCGTAACTATCGATCAGATATGGTGCTGGCAGGGTAAGATCGGCTATGGATTCGATCGCTTCGTTAATTCCCGCATCTAGTACCGAAAAGTCAACGTGAGCTTGACCTTCAATCAGAGCTAAATATTTATTTTCGGTTTTGAGCAGGGGAAAAGAGCGCACCTGTTCAAAAATAGCGGGGGTAGCCGGATCGTAGGTTCCTGCCGCCACAAAAGTGGGAATTTCGATTTTAGCCAGTCCTTTAGCCCCAAAAATACTCCAATTAAACGGATTAACCGCAAAAATCGCTTTGATTCTCGGATCGCGAAAGTTGTATTCTTCCCGGGGTAAATCCAAAGCACGACACTGCAGCAAGAGGGAGACATTGAGAAAAGCCAATCTTCTTTGACAGTCCCGTTGTAGATTCTCGAAATCGATTGTCGCTCCACCCACAGCTAAGGCTGTATAACCGCCGAAGGAATGTCCACCAACTCCCACATTATCTAAATCTAATTGCCCCTGAAATTCCCCCGCGTTGCGTCTTTGCAATTCATCGATCACAAAAGATATGTCCAATGGACGATCGACAAATTCGTTGGAATAAAAAACCGTCCGCGATAAACCGGCGAGTAGATTCTGCACCTGTAGGGTATCGCTGCCGGGGTGTTGGGGCATAGCGACGAGATAACCGTAACTAGCAAAGTGTTCTGCGTGTCGGACAAAATCTTCGGGACGGGAAGCTAAACCGTGGGAAAAGACGATAACGGGGGTTTTCTGCGTTAATTGCCCCTTGGGTTTGACAATAATCAGATAAAGTTTCCTCTGACGACGGCTATCGGTTAAATCCAGCCGCATCTGTTCCACTTGTTGCGGTCCGGGTTGTCGGGGGTCGGTCATGGCGGTAAAATTAATTTCACCGGCCTTTTTAGCTTCTTCTAAGGATAATTGCGCCACCTTTTCCGTAAATACCGTGGTGGCTTTCAGGACGACATCGATCGCCCGGGCTAATCTTTGCACTTTTGTCACATCAATCTGCATATTAGTGGGCAGATTACGCAGCAGGCTAAGAATAGTTACCCCTTCCGGTTCAAAAGCTGATTTAACTAGGGCAGAACGCAGGGCAAATTTACCATTAATACCCCCTTGAATGGTGATCAGTTCCCCTAAAAGGTTGAGAATATCTTCCCCCATTCTGGTGTTAAAAAAGCGCGAGATCAGGACGGGATTAATTTCTTTACTTGTGGTTAAAGCTTGGCGAAATTCTTTTTGTTGTTCCGCAGTCGTATTACCTAAATATTGTCTTAGATTAGCGTCAATTCTGCCAGTTTTGGCAAACTTTTCTAGGGAACTAATTTCTAGGGTACGACTAAAGGGCGCTAAGATAAAAGTGATTCTCTCGGCCGAGAGGACAGGGAAGCTAGTCAGTATTGTTCCTAAGCAACCAAGAGCGATCGAGCGGCTGATTTTGGCTAATTGCAACAAGTTTTTCGGCTCCTTTTCTTTCTGCGTTCCTATTCCCTCTGGATTATAACAGTAACTTCGCAGTTTTTAACTGTTTTCCTGCTTGACTATCAACAAAAATTATCAATTTGCCACGGTCGATAATCTTGACCTAGAATAACGGGTAACAAGTCTCGAAAATTCCAATCTTGCCGATTTCAAGCTACTCATCGCTCATGATTTCAGGGTAAAAATGCCAAAGTTGCCACTACTTTCACCCCAAATTCTTCCTCAAAAACGGGTTTTTTATAGTCTAAACTCCACAATTCTAAAGCACAATCATCTTCAGCATTATTAGGAAAAAGATGCAGATGTAGGGTTCTATATTCGGGATCGTACTTACATTCAATCTTTTTAATCGCTCCTATTTGTCGTCGATCTAAAGCCACGGCCAACCGCAGTATAGCACTTAGATGTCTGACCATATACTGATAGTATTCCGTTAATTTCATAAAATCATCGTGTCTTTTCTTCGGCTTACTTTTACGGTGATAACGAGCGATATTAGCGATAACTTCTAACTCTATTTCTGTATAGCCCAACAGTTCACCATTGCGAATTAAATAATAGGAATGTTTATGATGGGCAGCATGACTAACATATAAACCACTATTATGTAAAATTGCCGCCGCCCATAATAGATCTTTAGCCTCCTGATTCCAAGAATGTAATTGTGCTTGGGTTTGCTCGAACAAAGACAGGGAAAATGTCGCTATTCTCTCAGCAGATTCTAAATTAACTTGATACTTTTTCGCTATTTTCAAGACACTGCGCTGACGGATTTCACTCTGATAAAGTAACCGATTATCAATTAAACCGTGGGTCAGCATCCAATCGACGATTACCCCTTCTCGCAGGGCCCTTTCACAGAGAACTAACTTATCAACATCTAACATGGTCATCGCTTCCAAAAGCACGATCGAACCTGCTAGAATTATCTCGGCCCGTTTATCGGACATTCCCAGAATTGCCAGTCTTTGGTGATAGTCCAAACTGGCGAAACGTTTAACCAATTCTCTGACATCTTTGCGGGTTAATTGATAGCCATTTAAAGGATTGGGAATTAACCCCAATTTCTCCAAAGCATGGATAGTCATCAAAGTTTCGATCGTCCCAGAAGTTCCCACTAAACGCGGCACTTCTCCCACCTGTAAATGATGTTTAATTTCCTCTACTGCCCGCTCCAACATTCCCCTGGTGTATGCCCTTAAATAGGCTAATTCTGTGGTACTAATGGGATCGGTGGTGATCAAATCTTGGGTCAAACGCACCGCCCCGATTTTGGTACTACTAAGAAAGCGAATTTCTTGGCTATCGGCTAAGATTAATTCCGTGGAACCGCCACCAATATCGATAATAATATGGGCTTGATTTTGGAAATCCATTCCCGAGACGACACCGAGATAAATCCGGCGCGCTTCCTCCTGTCCAGAGATGAGATTTACAGAAATACCGACTTCTTTCTCGATTAAAGCCAAAAATTCGTCACCGTTGGCTGCTTCCCGGGTGGCGCTGGTGGCCACGGCGATAATCTGATCCGCATGGAGACTAATAGCCAGATCGTGACAGCGTTTTAAAGCCGCGATCGCTCTTTCCATGGCCGCTAGGGTTAATTTACCAGTTTTCCTATCTCGATCGCCCAGACGGACTGTATCCTTTTCTCTGGCAATAATCGTAAAAGCGGGTAAAGACGGTTCAATTTTCACCACTACCATGTGAACCGAATTCGTACCAATATCGATCGCCGCTAGGATTTGGACATCGGGGACTTTTGCCAGGGGCGCTAGTCCCCAATTGGGTGTAACTTGATTAGAAATATTCACCATCGCTTATCAGTGATCAGTTACCAGTCGGGGGATAGGTGTTAAGGCTGGTCTTATTATCCCTCTAATTGTCCGCCTCGGCGCGGCAATTTTAGCTTTGTATAGCATTCATTCGTCAATATACAATTTTCGCTGCTCCAGGGCCAATTGCTGGAATTCCCTTTCCCCAAATTCTCCCTGCTTGGGACGGCGCTCTTGGTCGGACTCGACTAAATAGATATAATCACAATCAACCCCTTCTAAATTGGTATTTTCGGCGATTTTCCAAGCTTCGATACAAGCGCCTGTCAGGGTGGCTGCCTGTAAATTGGCTCTCATCACGTTACTATGGGCTAAATTTGCCCCTTCTAGATTAGCGTAGGCTAAATTTGCCTCGCTCAAATTTGCCCTAGTCAGATTGGCATTTTTGAAGTTAAACCCGTAAAGATTCAGTCCACGAAAATTATAGCCAATATAAGCTTTATTTTCCCCTTGACCAGTAACGAGAAGATTTCTCATCGCCACTTCGGCTAAAATTGTCTTTTCCCAACGCGCTCGATCGATGCCCGATACCAGATAAAATCGAGTTCTAGTTAAATCTTTTGCTCTTAAATCAGTGGCTTTTAACTGCGCTCCCGTGAAATCCGCTTCTTTAAGATTTGCGCCGCAAAAATTTGTACCTTTACTGGCTAAAAAAGCAATTGCTATCGATTTCGTGATTGTTTGTCTCGATTCTTCTAGGGACAACCAGGCCAGATAAGCGGTGAATAAAGTACCACAAACCCCAACAATCAAAGCTATAGAAAAAGTTCCATTCATCACGGCTATTCCAGCTAATGCTCCCTGAAAAGCCAAGATAATTACTGTCAATAAAGTTAAAATTAAGCTGATGAAAATTGCTAGGATAAAACTTGTTGATTGACCAGAAATCAAGGATAAAACTAAGGGTAATCCCCCAACTCGCTGACGATAAAATCTTACATAAATTAGGGATAAAATCGTGATTATCACCGCACCAATGATTTTAAATTGGCTTACATCCGTCACCAGCATTAAAGCTAGATAATAACCAGCTAATCCCCACACAAAGCCGCAGAAAGCCGCTATTAACCAAGAAATTAAGATTAATTGTAGCCGACCGCGCTTTAGTAATCCTGCCCTGGCCTCGGTAAATTTAGTTCCCTCTAAAATAGCACCTTGAAAATTAGTACCACGCAGATCTGCTTGACTAAAATTAGCCCCCGATAAATTCTGTCCGCGAAAACACTGTCCTTTTAATTTTACTCCTTTAAAATTGCGTTTCCCTTTGGCATATAAATCCAGTACCTCACTTGCTTTCATAAGACCTCTTACAGAAATCAAAAATCGTTTTTAGGGTTAGGAGTCAGTAGCCAGTAGTCGGGAGAATTAAGAATGAATAATAATCAATTAAATGGTCTATTTAAAGATTTTGTGTTATTTAATCCTTATTATTGCCGTTTTTGAACCATCAAAAATTAATTATGCAGGAGGTTTATAGAAATTACGGATATCTGTTTTTTGCTTGATTAATTAATTTAATTCATAACACCTATTATCTTTTAAAAATTGGCTTTGGTTATTTGTTGGCTATACTAAATCCGTTGAGTATAGGCTAAATATCATCAGGATAGGCAGGGGACAAGAGAAGGAATAGATAATCAGTCTTTAATAACCGGATTTAGGATAATACAGGTATTTGGCTCCCTTATTCTTTGTGTGATAAGTTTAACTTATATAGTAGCGATCGATCTTTGTGTCCTTTGTGTCTCTGTGGTTCGCTACACTCACTGCCCCAAGACTGTATCAATTTATTGACCCGGACTTGGTGTTTCTATCGGGGACTCTGGAGAAAGGGGAGTCGATTCAACTATTGGTGGTGGGGCCGGCGGTTGGAGAATATTGCGCCAGCCTTGCATTTGGGAGCGAGCCGAACTGTAGGCGGTACTTTCCCGGGATACGGATTCAGCAAGGCGAATAGCTTCCAGATAACGGCCATTATTAGCTTGGTCCATGGCTAAAGACAAAAGCTGATAACTCCAACGTTCCAGCAATTCAGTCCGTTGCACACCTGCGTCGGTTTGAGTGGAAATATTGGTAACTAAAGCAATCGCTCGGGTTAAACCCTCTGCGCTTCCCGTCGCCGCTAATTGATTAGCCTGTTGGAGATTTTGACGGGCCCGCAACTCTCGGCGCCAACGACGGATATTTTGGGAAGCTTCCGAGGAAAGAGTGCGACCGGGGGGAATTTGATTGGCAGTTTCGATCGCTGTGCTATAGTCTTTGAGATTGGCCAAAGCTTGAGCCTGATCTAAAATGGGTTGATCCTCCATGCGTTCAATCCGCGCTTGCCAGTCGCGAATTTCCCGTTGAGCATCTCGGTATAAGGCCCGATTCTTGCCAATAGCCCGGGCCTGAATAATAGCACTACTGAGGGAATTAATATCGCCGGGGATAGCGATTTCCCGCGCCCGTTCTAAAATCGGCCGGTCTTCAATCACTTGTATTTGACGATTCCAAGAGCCAATTTCCTGCTGTGCTTGCGACCAGAGGGGATTATTACGGGGGACCTCTCCCGCTTTCGCGATAGCGGCGCTATACTGCTCGATTGTACCTGCTTGTGCTAAATCTCTAGCCTCGGACAGTATTTTTAGATCCTGTACCTGTAACTGCCAGCGCTCCTTCATAGCTAGGGACGTTTGATGGAGGGGTCGAGAAGCGTCAATTTGTTCTAGTCCCAGTATGCCGGCTTCTAATCCGTCCACCGTGCCGGTTTCCGCATCTAAGGCCGCTTCCGACAAGAGAGACCAATCGGTGACATCTGCTTTAATTTTGAGGTCTTTGGGGGTTTGGTTAGCCAAATCCCGGAGAGCTTGCCATTGCTTCCGCTCAATTAATCTTTCGGCGTATTCTTTTAGTTTATCCTCGGTTTTCGCGATTAATTTTTGTGCCTCCTGATAGGCATAACTGCTGGCTGGAATTTTTCTAGCTTCTTCGATGACTTTGAACCAATTGTTGAGACCGCCCCGGGCAAAGAGATTAAAGGCATTATCTAATTTACTGCTATCTTCCCGGGCGACGGTAATTTTAGCGATCGCTTCATTATACTTAACCGTTGCCCAATATTCGTTATTTAAGTTCAATAAATCCACTGCCAGACGGAAAGATTGATTCCAGTTGGAAGCGCGGAGATTTTCCTCTAGTTTGCTTAATATCTCGTTGCCTTCCGTCCAAGTTTCTTGCCACTTAGCGATTCTTTCTTCAATAATTGCCGCTACTGCCATATTATTGGGGATTTGACGAGCTTTAGCGATTGCCTGCTTTAAATTTCCCGCTTGATAGTCTTTTTCGGCCAAATTCAGTATATCTCGCGCCCATTCTTCCACCTGTTGATTGACTTGCGATCGCAAGGGATGGTCTTCGGGTAAAGCTTCCACTAGGGCAATGGCTTCGAGTAAACCTGCCACGGTGCGACTATCGGCGGAAAGTTGAGCGCAGTAGAGACGCAGGGAGGCAGAAGCGATAGGCCAGAAGATTTTTGGGCAATTGGGCGACTTCTGCATATTTAATAACTGCCAAGTGGCGAGAAAGCCAACACCGCCAAAGACCACCACAAATAAAGCCGCCCAAACTTTCCAAGTGAAACGATGCTGGTATCGAGACCAAAAGAGAAAAAGAAAAGACTTAGTTTTCTCTGGCCAACGAGTCAGGGGGTCAATCGATTCTCGTTTGACTAGATTTTCGGTTAATTCTTTTCCTTTAGACATTCACAACTCCCCAGCAGATATTTTAGATAGATTTTACCCTAATGGCGCTCATTGCCCAACTTCTCAGCAAGATTCAGCCTGTAGAGACTCGACTAATTCGATTAATTGTCTCTCGTTGGCATTATACACTTCCCGACAAAACTCACAGACGGCTTCCGCTTGTTTATCTTTTTCGATGATGTCTTTTAATTCATCGACCCCGAGGAATTTTAAAGCTCCTAGGGCCCGTTCAAAAGAACAATCACAATCAAAACGCAGCAACTGCACAGCCGGAAAAATTTCTAGACCCATATCTCCGAGAAGTTCCTGAAAAATATCTTCTAGTCCTTTTCCTGCGCGTAAAAGGGGCGTAAATCCCGTTAATTTTCGCAATCTCGACTCTAAACGAGCCACCAAGACCTCATCCCGGGACGCTTCTTTAGAGAGAACTTGTAATAAAATTCCCCCGGCTGCCGTTACTCCTGTGGTTGTACCGACAAAAACCCCCACTTGCAAAGCGGAGGGAATTTGTTCCGATTGGTCTAGATAGTAGGCGATATCTTCCCCCACTTCCCCAGAAACTATCTCGACGATGCTTTCTTGAAGTTCATTTCTCCCCTCGCCTTTTTCTTCGCGTAAGACTCGCACATAACCCTTGTTACCCACCGCGCGACCCACATCTAATTTACCCTTAGCATTGGGGAGTAATTCCACTTGGGGATAGTCCACATAACCGCGCACCGTGCCATCGAGTCCAGCATCAACCAAAACACCGCCCAGGGGACCATCGCCTTTAATGCGAATATTGATCCTAGAACCGGGTTTTTTTAAACTGGAAGCCAAGAGTAAAGCCGATGCCATCGTGCGACCGAGAGCAGCGCTGGCTACGTTAGATAATTGATGTCTTTGGCGAGCTTCTTCGGTTAAACGGGTGGTAATCACTCCTACTACTCTAATTCCCCCATCGGCGGCCGTGGCGCGGATTAATTTATCTGCCATACTACTTACTGTTATCCTTGGAAAACACTGTCCCGATTTTTAGTTATTCTTTAACTAACTTAACAAAAATTATCAGACAATCATATGTTCGGCAATTTTCAACAAAGTCAGCTGCGTATCGAAATCTCGGCCAGTGAACAGGCTATCGGGGATAGTTTGCTCAAAACTGCTCATCTCCGTCAATGGCTGTGGCCGCAAATGCTCTCACCCAATCTACCCGATAAATTAGAGGAAGGTTTGACTTTTACCTCTTGGTTAGGTTTAATCCCCGTACAACATCAGGTTTTATTGGCCAATGACCAGTGTTTACGCTTGCTTTTGAGTCAAGGTATCGATGGCTATCACGAATGGTATTGGGGCGATGGTTGGTTACAATCGCGGTTAGAAGGCATTTCTCTCCTTCCCCTCAATCTCGGTCAAACTCTCAGTTTATTGAAATTACGACTATTTCTGAGCAATCAAAAGTAATGAGTAATCAGTAAACAGTGAACAGTAATCAGTGAACAGTAATCAGTAAACTAAAAACTCACACCTGATAACTCACATTTGGTAACTGATAACTGATAACTCACACCTGATAACTGATAACTGATTAGGGTTGAGTTCCATCGAGACGGATTTCACATTGACGAGCATCGAGGTTAGTTAGAGAAGTTCCAGTATAAGTGCCTTGTTTAACTATTCCTAGCAGAGAAGCGATAACTATACATTTTTTTTCTTGGTTGGGATAGGGATCGGCGGTGGCATTGGCGGCGGGATATAATACGATTATCGCTCGGTTTTGTGGCGGATCAAAGGTTAACCTCGGCACATGACCCCGAAAGGAAAACTGTACCTCCGGAGTGCCGCCTAGGGTGGGAAAATTCCTCACCACCATAAATATTTCCTCTGGCAGATTTAGGGAACCCGCATTAGCATTAGCCGCTACTAAACAACCTGCTTCAGTGGCAGTTATTTGCGAGTAAACTGTGGGGCCAGTGCCAGTCGGGTTAGTAAAATTAATCGTGCAACTTTTCCCTAGACGGATGGCTTGTCTTTGGGCATCCCTTAGGGCTGATTGTATAGAATCGGTGGCTTCTTGGACTTCATTTCTATTTAACCAAGCTGATAAATTAGGTCCGGTTAAGGCGGCAAGAATTCCCGCAATTGCCAAAGCTACCAAAATTTCTAACAGGGTAAAACCCTGATTTTTATGGACATTCAAACGACGCATCGGGAACCACCTCGACAGAACTTTTAGCAAGAAATTTTCCTTCTTCTTCGTTTCTTTCGTCTTTTTCTTGAGTTTGATAGTCATTAGCTATTTCACCATCAGCTAACTTCACCTTATACTCTATACGAAGGCGATGGGGATGGGCGGACTGGGCTGCTTCATCCTCAGGAAAAGTTCGATAGAGAGAATAGTTTTTACGGACAAATGATCTTGTCCCTACTAATTGTTCCTGCAGTGGATTGGTGGGGGGGAGAGTAGCCGTTAGTTCTCTTCTTAAAGCTGTGGCATAACCCTGACTGATATTTGTACATACATCTGGGGTGATGTAGGGGTTGGGAGGACTGGAGTTCACATCTAAAGTCGAAGCTAAAAATTTGACATCCTCAAAATCTTCTTGAATCCAAAAGTTAGCTTGAGCCTGTCTTTCTGACCGAACTTTATATAAGGCAGTGAACGCCATTAACTGTAAGGTTCCTGTTAAGAAAGCGGTAATAGTAAAAATGGCAATCATCACTTCTAACATCGAGAAACCCGACTCGGATGATGACAGTTTTGACTGTATCCCCTTTCCTTTTAATTTCACTTTTTACCCCCCCCCGTTTTTCCTGAAAACTACTGGCTTTTCTTCGCTCTTAACTACAGATTACGCAAATGATCGGATATTTCTAACTTTAGTCAGGGAATTAATTCCCCAAAAACCCTATTTTTCAATTGAGTCAGATTGTCTAAGTAGCTGATTATAATTAAATTAAAGATAGATTCTGGGTTCGACCCCCCCTTAATCCCCCCTTGATAAGGGGGTGCTGATCCCCCCTTAATCCCCCCTTGATAAGGGGGTGCTGATCCCCCCTTAATCCCCCCTTGATAAGGGGGTGCTGATCCCCCCTTAATCCCCCCTTGATAAGGGGGGCATCCGCAAGTTTTTAAGACCTACCTACTTAAACTCTCATTCAGTTAGCATTGTACACTAATCTAGTCTGTGTCTGTGGTTACAATCGGCGATCAAGATTAAACTTAACCAGCAATATTAGAGCCACTAACAGCTTATCCGCCTAAAATAGCAATTCCTACACCCATTAACAGAATTAATCCACCATAAATAACTTCTTGGGGGGGGATTTCCCCAAAAATGAACACTCCTAACAGACTAGCTGCGATTGGCTCTAATAAAATTACCATGGTTACTATTGTCGGCGCTACCCATCGCAAAGCCCAGTTAAAGCTAGTATGACCGATTAATTGCGGAAAAATCGCCATCATTAACACATAAACATACACGGATAAGGGATAGCTTTCGTAACCTTGACCGAATAAAAAAAGAAATGGTAATAAGGCTAATCCTGCGGTAGTGTAGGCTACAGTTATATAATTCTTAATATTTAAGCCCTTTCTTTGTGCTTCCCGTCCGAGGAGAATATAACCACTGACGAGAATTGCCCCAATTAAAGCCAAGCTATTGCCCAATAAAGGGTTAGGATAAGAACTACTCACATCTCGATCGGCTAAAACAATCAATAATCCCCCCGTTAAAGCCACAAAAATGCCGATAAAGGTTAATTTTGTCGGTTTTTCTCGAAACCACCACCAACCCAACAGGGAAACCCAGAGGGGGTTAGTGGTGACTAAAGTGGTAGAAGCGGCGATCGAGGTGTAGGATAGAGAAGTAATCCAAGTAGCAAAATGGAGAGCTAAACAAAATCCTGCCCCCACTGCGTAACAATAGGCTTGAATAGGGACTTTTTGGCGTGATAAGGTCAACCAGTTCGGAATTAGGACAACAGAAGCCAATATCAGACGAGAAGTCGCTAAAAATAAACTAAATGCGATCGTAGCATTACCTACCGCTTCGATCGCTAACCGGATAAAAATTGCCGATGCAGAAACCGACACCACACCGATAGTTAAGATAAAAATAATTTTGGCGTTAGAAGGAGGCAAAATAGGCTACGCTTACGCGATGATCAATGATGTTATTCACCAGTTATTTTAACCGTAGGCAGTAGCCAGTCGTCAGTAGCCGGTCGTCAGGAAATAGGAGATTATTTTATTTATTCTCCCCACACCCCACACCCCACACCCCACACCCCACACCCCATTCACTTGATTATGGAACTACCAGAATTAAATATAGAGACAATTTGGGCGATTATTAACGATGAAATTGACGACGAAACCGTTAATAAATTGGTTTGGCAAACTTTAGGTTATCGCTACGATGAAAGTCAAGGAAAATGGGATAATAGTCAAGTAGAGGAAGATTGGTGCCGTGAATATCCCGAACCCCCAGATTTTATTGCCAATCGTCCCCCAACAGTAAAATTAACTCGATCGATCTTGCCAGAAAATAAACAATTATTAAAAGATAAATTGGGGTTTACCGGTTATAAAATTGGCGAATTCAATCCCCGCATGACTCGCCGTGCCACCGCCGCCAATTGGTTGTGCTTTTATGCGTTAAAATAGATCAGGAAAGTTATTTTATCAAGCTTCTAGCATGGTTACTATCCCTGTCAAGTCCTCCTCTCATCCCCTAGCATCCTATATTGAGCGTCTCACTGCTGGGGAAGCATTGTTAAAAGATACTCCCCAGAATTTGATCGAGGTAGTGGGTATCCTGAAAAGTTACGGAGTGGTGTTAGATGCTTATTCCAAAAATTTAATTTATATTGCGGAAAATCAGTTTTTGGTTTTTTTCCCTTTCTTTAAATATTTTAATGGTCAAGTATCTTGGCAGAAATTACTACAACACTGGTGGCATAATCGCATTAATTTTGAGTATGCTGAATACTGTATGAAAGCGATGTTTTGGCATGGTGGGGGTGGTTTAGATAGTTATGTAGATGGTGCCGCTTTTCGAGAAGTGACAGCCAAGGTTATTCAAGCCAAATTTAGTAATAATCCCCTAGTTCTAATTTTAAATAAAGCTTTTCCTGAATTTTTGCCAGAACAAATGCGGATGATGGCCTACTATAGCGGTTTAGGTCAATTTTGGCGAATTATGGCCGATACCTTTTTAAGTTTATCCGATCTCTACGATGCCAGAAAAATTACTAATATTCCCGAAGTGGTGGCACACATTAAGAAAAATTTAGTTGATAATGCTAGTCAAGCAATTGTCTATCAGGTAAAAATCAAAGGACAAACCTATGATCTTATCCCCAAATCGGCAGGATTAACCTTTCTTGCAGATACGGCAATCCCCTACGTTGAGGCGGTTTTCTTTCGCGGAACACCTTTTCCCGGTACAATTTCCTATAATGCCCAAGCCTATCAAATTCCCTACGATCAAGGAATGTTTGCCTATGGTGCTTTGTATGCGGATCCTTTACCCATCGGAGGTGCAGGGATTCCTCCCACACTATTAATGCAGGATATGCGTCACTTTTTACCAGATTATCTGCACGACATTTATAAAAAGAGTTTTCGTCAAGAAGAAGATTTATTAGTCCAGATTTGCGAAACTTTTCAAAAGTCGATGTTTTGTGTGACAACGGCAGCCATTCAAGGATTAGCACCTTACCCTTTAACTACCACAGATTTAAAAGAACAAAAAGCCAATCGCATCTATCTAGAAGCATGGATGAATCGCTTTGTCAAGTCAAGATTAGAAGCGGTAAATCAATAATTATTCTGCCGATAAATCGGTAAGTTTTGCAGTCAACAAACCCCCTTTACATTTATGTCAGATATTAACGCCCAACTTCAGGATATTTTAGCTCAATTGCAATCTTTAACCGAACGGGTTGCCCTCATCGAAGCGCGGCAGATGTTAGTACCAGACATCGAGCGCTATGGTAAATTACAGCAATTACTAGCTGAGGGGAACTTTAGGGAGGCAGACGCAGAAACTCTCCGAGTTATCCTCGAAACTGCCGGCAGAACCCGCGATACTTTAACCCCAGAGGATATGATGCGGTTTCCCGTTAATGTGATTCGAGTACTCGATCGCCTTTGGAAAAATTATAGCGGCGATCATTTCGGTTTTAGCAATCAGGTGAAGTTATATTTTGCCGCCGGCGGTAGTATTAACACCCTGCGTACCCAAGACGCGGAAACGATTAGAAAATTTGGGGAATTGGTAGGATGGCGCGATAAAGATGAGTGGCGTATCGATGATTATGATCACTGGGATTTTAGTCTAGCGGCTCCTGAAGGCTGTTTTCCCGCTCTCTGGTGGAAGTCTCCCTACGGGTTAAAAATGGTGACTTTTTGTTTTACTCGCCTGATAGAGTGCGATTTATAGGCAATGAAAGGGATTATCGGCTATTTTCGGGCTTTATTGTCCCCCCAATTTGCCCCCACTGGGATAAGAGTGGCTGTAGTAGTGGGGACAATTTTATTGACAATTAACCACGGTTATGCTATAATAAGCGGCCGTATGACAAGCGATCGCTGGCTGGCGGCATTACTGACTTATCTAGTTCCCTATCTGGTCAATGTTCATGGGCAGTATAGCAGTTATCGCCGTCAGCAGTGGCCGAAAAAATCCCAACAATAAAGGCAATGAATATACCTCTAAGTGGTGATTTCTTTGACTCTAGGGAACTCTCTGTTAGCAGAGGGCTGCTATGATAGCGATCGAGACGAATATTCATGAGTCCGATTTACCATGGCTGCTGTTTTATTGAAAACTGGCGAATTCCAAGAAATCCCTGATGATCAGTTAATTTCTTTCCTCGAGAAAAACCGAGATTTGATTCAAGATCGACAATCACCCAGAAAAAGAGTGATTAAAAGACCTATACCGTTCAATGTGACTTCTTTCGAGTCTTTTAAACTATAAAATAGCAGCAGTATCTACTCTAGGGTAAGATTAACTCCCTTAGCTAGGATTTGATAAATGCGATCGCTCTCTTTTCAGTAAGGCACTAGCGAGAAAAATACCCAGTATTGCCAATACAGCCATAGCATAAAAAGCATAAGTGTAAGTACCGAACCAATCGCGAATTCTACCAGTTACTAAAGTTCCGATCAAAGCACCAACACCGTAGGCAGTAAAAACAATACCGTAATTTTGGGCGTAGTGGTCAGGATTAAAGAAGTGGAGAGTGGTAGCGGGAGCTAGGGCTAACCATCCCCCTAAACAGAACCAAAATAGACAAAAAGCCACTAGATAGCTAGTAACTGCCCCTTTTTCGGACTTGACCATCAACAGACAACCGATCAAAATGAGTGTATAGGCCCCGATCGCTAAATAATGGGGTTTCCAGCGATCGCTCAACCAACCGAACAAAGGACGACTAATACCATTAAACAAGGCAAATAGCGCAACACTACTAGCGGCTAACCCCGGCTCGATCTGGATAATTTCCTCAGCGACGGGACTAGAAATACCGATGGCACTCAAGCCAATTAAAGCACCAATAGCATAGCAAAGCCATAAGCCATAAAATGAGCGACTTTTCAGCATATTCACTGGATAATTGGCCGGAAAGTCGGATTTTCGATTAGCTAAATTTGCGGGGGGTTGCCAGTCTTGAGGGGGTAATTTCATGGCGAGGGCAATTATCACAATAATTATTGTAAAGATAATCCCCAAAAATCTTAAACTTGGTCTAACGCTATATTCATTGATTAATCGATTGGCTAAAGGTGCGGTAATCAGGGGAGAAAGGCCAAATCCGATGATGGTTAAACCCACCGCTAAACCTTTTTTGTCGGGAAACCAGCGTGCCACCACTGCCATGGGAACACCGTAAGCGATGCCGACTCCCGTGCCAGCAATGACTCCGTAGGTCAGAATAATTGTCTGGATCTGAGCGGCAAAACTAGCGAGAATATAGCCTAAACCGACGATAATTCCGCCGAGAGCGGTCATCCTGCGAGTGCCTACCCGGGGGATAAAAAAACCAGCGATCGGCATAGAAGCGGCATAAAACACTAGGGCCACAGTGTAGGGTAGTAAGCTTTCCGTGGCGCTGAGATTTAATTCTGTTTCTAGGGGTTTTCTAAAGATACTCCAAGAGTACACCGTCCCTAAACAAAGTAAAACGCCCATTCCTAGAGGTATTAATAACCATCTACCTTTGGCTGCGGGTAATCCCAAAACTGTCAACTCGGAATCATAATTACTGGTAGTCATAGATCGCCGTGACTCTTTCTAGACTTGCTGGCCAGTATTCTAGATGAGGTCATGGCTAATGGGGCCAATTTTCTGGAAAATTTTCCGATTAAAATGAGGGGCGAAATAATTCGCCCCCTTAAAAGTCTCTCCCCATCTATAGCTGAGGGACTTCTGACCACCTTTAACTAAACTGCTGCGAAGTAAACCTTCGACTTCACAGGGTCGGGAACCATGGTAGCATCCCCTTCTTGCCAACCGGCGGGACAAACTTCATCCGGGTGGGATTGGACGTATTGAATCGCTTTCAGAGTGCGGAGGGTTTCATCGACACTGCGACCAAAGGAAAGATTATTAATAGTAGCGTGTTGGATAACACCTTCTTTATCGATGATAAACAGACCACGCAGGGATACCCCCGCATCTGGGTCAAGAACATTGTAAGCGGTGCTGATTTCTTTTTTCAGATCCGACACCAAAGGATAGGCCACATCACCGACACCGCCGGATTTTCTCTCGGTTTGAATCCATGCGAGGTGAGCAAATTCGCTATCGACGGACACCCCTAAAATCTCGGTGTTGATACTGCTAAATTCGCTAACTCGATCGCTGAAAGCAGTAATTTCCGTGGGGCAAACAAAGGTAAAATCGAGGGGATAGAAGAATAAAACGACGTATTTACCCCGATAATCCGATAATTTGATGGTTTTGAACTCTTGATCGAAAACGGCGGTCGCGGTGAAATCCGGCGCCGCTTGTCCGACTCTTAAGCAACCTTCGGCGGTCATACTTTTAATCTCCTTAATCTAGTTTCTGGGAAAATGCAACTATTTTTACATTCCTTAACAACTATATCATAGTCATAACGATTTTGAGTAATTGGCCGTTAGTTGGTTGTTGGGAAGGTTGTCAGCTGTACTGAATTTAAACTGCATATTGGAAATTTTAGTACAAATGCTCAAACTGCCGATCCCTGCTCCCTGCTGCCCGCTCCCTTGCAGTCTTAACGAGTAATTTAGATAGTCAACAGCTTATCGGGGGAGAGCAAAAGAATTTAATAGACTGCATAATTTTCACTTTCGCAGCCGAAATAATAATTTAAGGACAGCGAAAGAGATCGTCACCCGGGGAAGTCAGCCTATTGTACAACTTAGTACATCTTTCTTGCCTCAACGCTCCGACCTGCTGCTGTCTGCTTTTACTTATAGTTGCAAAGGCTATGTCAACGTCATCAAGCACTGGTAAATATCTATCCCCATCCCAACGTCAGCAACTTCTCGAAATCTTAACAGAACCAAATATCTCTGATGTTGATCGCAAACGGATTCAAATCATTCTTTTCGCTGACGAGGGCAAATCCCCGGGCGAGATCCGTAAGCTTCTCGATTGTACTGCCGCCACCGCTAGTAAATGGATACTGATCGCCGAGAGTGGCAAGATCGATCACTGGCAGAAATACCGCCGCGGTCGCCCTTCCAAAGTTGATCAATTTTACCTCGATCGCCTGAGAGAACTGATTAGTAAATCCCCCCGGGATTTCGGCTATTCCTTTAACCGATGGTCGGGAGTTTGGTTAGCGCAGCATCTAGAGAAAGAATTCGGGGTCGCGCTCACCCCCACCCACGTCAATCGCCTCCGCAAACAGCTACAGCCGATCCGCATCGTCGATCTTTCTCCTTCAGCCAAAGCTTAAAACAACTATGCTCGATACTCACAGCCTCGTCAATCCCTGGCCGGAATTCCTGTCCGAAACCCAGTGGCGGAGTCTCCAGAAAACGGCGATCACCCTCTCTCCGGAAGCGGGTACTTTGTCCCTACAGCCCGGATTATATCTAGTCGTTCGCGGCAAAGTTCGCATAGCGAACTCGCAGCAAAAAGAGATGATCGCGCTCAAAACCGACGAATTTTTTGGAGAATTCACCCTCTTTCCCCGATCGGGTTTTCTTCCCTACTCGGTTCGAGTCTCCGCAAAGGCGGAACTACTTCTTATCCCCGAGTCCGCCCTGAGGCCGATCCTGAAAAAACACCCCGCCCTGAAAAAAACATTACTGCAACGGGCGCGGGAAATTGAGCAACTTCTTGGGACGAAGACAGAAGAAACGGACAAAAAAAGCGATCGAGCCTATTTTCCCTCTCCGGCGCAGCGGTTAGGTCACTGGATCGGGCAATCCCTCCGCCGTTATCCCTTCTTCGAGCAACAGTCCGCCTCCGATTGCGGGGCGGCCGGTTTAGTCATGATCGCCCGTTATTGGGGCAAAAGAATCAGCGTCAACCGTTTGCGGGAAATGGCCAACGTCAACCGCGACGGGGCATCCCTGTCGGGACTGATCACCGCGGCGGAAAATATCGGCCTCTCCACCCGTCCGGTAAAAGCGACTCTAGAGGGATTAGGGAAACAGCCCCTACCTGCGATCGCTCACTGGGAAGGCAAACACTTCGTTGTTATCTGGAAAATTACCCCCAAACAGGTGATTATTGGCGATCCAGCGATCGGGCAATTAACCCTAAGTCGTGCCGAATTCGCCAGTAAATGGACGGGATTCACCCTGCTGCTCCAACCGAACCAGAAATTCCGGGACACGAAAGAGGATAAAACCTCTCTCTGGCAGTTTTATCGCTTACTGGAACCCCATTGGTTCGTGCTGCTGGAAATTTTCGTCGCCTCGCTTTTTATCCAGATATTCGGCTTAATTACGCCGATTTTCACCCAGTTAATCCTCGATCGGGTAATCGTGCAGGGGTCCTTAACTACCCTTTGGGCGATGGGGATCGGTGCGCTAATTTTCGGGGTTTTTCGGGTAGCAATTACCGGTTTACGCGCCTATCTCCTCGATCACACCGCTAATCGCATCGATACGGCATTAATCACCGGTTTTATCCGCCATACCCTCAGCCTTCCCCTCGGTTATTTCGAGTCCCGCTATGTGGGCGATATCATTTCTCGCGTCGGGGAAAATCGCAAGATCCAGCGTTTTCTCTCTGGGGAAGCTCTCTCGATTTTACTTGACTTATTAACGGTTTTCGTGTATGTGGCGGTGATGTTCCGCTATAGCTGGCAATTAGCCCTCATCAGTTTAGCGATTGTGCCACCGTTCTTTTTCCTTGCGTTAATTTCTACCCCTTTTCTCCAGCGAATATCCCGGGATATTTTTCAGGCACTCGCTAAAGAAAGCAGTTACCTAATCGAGATTTTAACCGGTATTCGTACCGTCAAATCTACCGCCACAGAGCGATCGACCCGTTGGCACTGGGAAGACCTTTTCTCGGTGGAGGTCAAGAAAAATTTCTCCGGGCAGATCATCGGCAATAATCTCGGCTCTTCGTTACTTGGTATGGTTCGATATGGGGGCATAAATCGACTCAATCCTTATCTGGCAAGAGATTTAATTGATTAGTTCGCTCCAGATCGCAAACAATTGACAAAAATTGCGGCAATGTCTGTCTCTATAAAGGTTTCATTCCTTATAACCCCGTCCATTGCATAAGACAAACCGAAGAACC
>NZ_JADBUZ010000198.1:0-3249 GCF_020245305.1 Microcystis sp. M20BS1
ACCAGTTTTGAGGTGGCCAATTACCTAATTTTCAGGGAAAAAGTCCAGGGATTTTCCCCCTGATCACTCCCATGCCTGGTACTTTTTGATTGACAAAAAGTCTAAAAGTCTTACCCAACAAGGTTTTTAGATTTTTTCAGCCTACCCTAAATAGCGGGGAGTGGCCAGAAACGCTCGATAACCGGGTTTTAAAAGTCGGTAAAACTTATCGGACAAAAGACCAGAGAGCGGCTTTAACTTCCTAAACGGTAAGTTATCTAGATTTTTTTCCTGTGAATAATTGGTAACTAGCTGAGGTTGTCGGCGCTAAGAAACAGATGAGAACATTGATAGATTCAGAGTCTAACTATTGACTAATACCTATTCTCGGACGGGGAATCAAGATTGCTTGACTCTCTTGGCTGCTAATGAGTTGAAGCCTTTGTCACTTTACTGATAACCCTCAGACCGACTAACTGTATACTAGGCCATAAGATTTGCTTAAAAATCTTCAGACCATGCCGAACTATTGACAGTACAGCGATCGCCAAATATGAATCAAGGCATAGATTTACAAGAAAGTTTCATTAAATCCCTAACAGACTTGGGATTAAGTGGAGGACTGGCTAAAGCGATTTGGATGCCTTTACCCATGTTCCTGATGATTATAGCCGCCACAGTGGGGGTTTTAGTCTGCGTCTGGTTAGAAAGGAAAATTTCCGCCGCCGTCCAACAGCGTATTGGACCGGAATACGCAGGACCCTTGGGCGTTTTACAACCGGTCGCCGACGGTCTCAAATTAGTTTTTAAAGAAGATGTCGTCCCCGCTAAAGCTGACCCTTGGTTATTCCTCTTCGGGCCGATTTTGGTGGTGATGCCGGTGTTTGTCTCCTACCTCATCGTCCCCTTCGGTCAAAATCTGCTGATTACTGACCTAAACGTGGGGATCTTTTTATGGATTTCCTTGTCCAGTATTGCCCCCATTGGCTTATTAATGGCGGGTTATGCCTCGAATAATAAGTATTCCTTGCTGGGAGGCCTGCGGGCCGCGGCGCAATCGATTAGTTATGAAATTCCCTTGGCTTTATCGGTATTAGCGATTGTGATGATGTCTAATAGTCTCAGTACCATTGATATTGTCGAACAACAATCCGGTTATGGCATTTTAGGCTGGAATATCTGGCGCCAACCGGTGGGTTTTCTGATTTTCTGGATTGCCGCTTTAGCTGAGTGTGAACGTCTGCCTTTCGATTTACCGGAAGCGGAGGAGGAATTAGTCGCCGGTTATCAAACCGAATACGCGGGGATGAAATTCGCTCTCTTTTATGTGGGTTCCTACGTTAACCTCGTGCTGTCGGCCCTAGTTTTCGCCGTCCTCTATCTTGGTGGTTGGGAATTTCCTATCCCCGTCAATGCTTTGGCCGGCTGGTTGGGAGTTAGTGAAACCAATCCTTGGCTACAAATTATCACCGCTTCCCTAGGGATTACGATGACGGTATTAAAAGCCTATTTTCTCATCTTCATCGCTATTCTCTTGCGTTGGACTGTACCCCGGGTTCGCATTGACCAATTACTCGATTTAGGCTGGAAATTCCTCTTACCGGTATCTTTAGTTAACCTACTACTTACCGCCGCCCTAAAACTAGCTTTTCCCTTTGCTTTTGGCGGTTAATTCCCGTTTTGCCCTGTTAACCTACTACCCCTCTGACCATCATGTTTAACATTCTCAAACAAGTCAGCGATTACGCCAAAGGTAGCATTCAAGCGGCGAAATACATCGGCGAAGGTTTATCCGTTACCTTCGACCATATGCGTCGTCGTCCGATTACCGTCCAGTATCCCTACGAAAAGTTAATTCCCTCGGAACGTTATCGGGGTAGAATTCACTTTGAGTTCGATAAATGTATCGCCTGTGAAGTTTGTGTGCGAGTTTGTCCGATTAATTTACCAGTAGTGGATTGGACTTTTAACAAGGAAATTAAAAAGAAAGAACTCAAACACTACAGTATCGATTTTGGGGTCTGTATTTTCTGTGGCAATTGTGTGGAATACTGTCCGACTAATTGCCTATCGATGACCGAAGAATACGAACTAGCGACCTATGATCGTCATGAATTAAACTATGATAACGTCGCCCTAGGCCGTTTACCCTACAAAGTCACCCAAGACCCGATGGTAACACCTCTGAGGGAATTAGGTTATCTGCCTAAAGGTGTTATCGAACCCCACGATTTACCCGCCGGTAGTCAACGCGCCGGTAAACGTCCGGAAGAAATTACCGATTAATTAGCAGTTAGCTATCAGCCGTCAGCCGTCAGCCTTCAGAAGCTGATAACTAATAATTAATAACTCTCAAACATAAAAGGAGATGAAACTACTGTGAATTTAGCCGAGGGCGTTCAAATAGTATCTTTTGGCATTTTAGCAGCCCTGGTAATCGGGACAGCTTTAGGCGTGGTACTATTATCTAATATCGTTTATTCCGCCTTTTTATTGGGCGGTGTTTTTATCAGCATTTCGGGTTTATATCTCTTACTAAATGCTGATTTTGTAGCGGCGGCACAAATTCTAATTTATGTGGGTGCAATTAACGTTTTAATTCTCTTTGCCATTATGCTTGTTAACAAGCAAGAGGACTTTTCTGATATTCCTAAACGTTGGATTCGTCGGGCATCTACTGCTTTAGTTTGTGTGGGTTTATTTGTGCTGTTATCGACCATGGTTTTAATCACGCCTTGGTCAATTTCTAGCACTTCTCCCGCAGTAGTGACTAATACTTTAGTAGAAATCGGTAAGCATTTCTTTAGTGATTTCTTACTACCCTTTGAATTAGCTTCCGTGCTATTATTAATGGCCATGGTCGGAGCAATTATTTTAGCTCGTCGTGACCTTATCCCCACCCTAAAAGCTGAAGAACCTACGGCCACAGCTTTAACATTACCCGAACGACCTAGAGAATTAACCGCCCCTAAATAAGACCAAAAAAAGAGGTATCATGCAGATTCAGTTAGAGTATTATTTGTTATTAGCGGCGGCCTTATTTTGTATCGGAATTTATGGTTTAGTCACCAGTCGCAATGCTGTCCGGGTTTTAATGTCGATCGAATTGATGCTCAATTCTGTTAACATTAACTTAATGGGTTTTTCCAACTATCTTGACCCCGCTAATATCCGAGGCCAAATTTTTACTATTTTCGTGATTACCGTAGCGGCAGCCGAGGCAGCCGTGGGTTTAGCGATTATCCTGACTATCTATCGTAACCGCGACAC
>NZ_JADBUZ010000199.1:0-9512 GCF_020245305.1 Microcystis sp. M20BS1
AATCCCAAACCGCTAAATCAAGATCAGAATGGGGAGTTATTTCTTCATAATTTAACAATGAACCAAATAAAACAACTTTCGTGACTCCATACTTCTCTTTAAGGAGACTAGCACATTTTTGAGCAATTTTTAACCCTGCTTGTTGCCGTTGTTTCATCTCTAATAGAAATTGTTCACGGTTTGCTCTCGCTGCTAAAACTTCAGCAATAATCTCTTGTTTTCGTTCTTCAGTTAACTGTGTCATTATGATTACCCCTAAATCATTGAATATCAATAGTTTCTATGATAGCAATTTTTGTCATAAGCGATCGCCCATTTTGTCAGTTGGGTTGAGCAATAATAACTTTTGTCTGTCAAATATTAGTGACGCTTGAGCGAAACCCAACCACACCAATGTCGTCAATAATGTTGAGTTTCTAACTGGTATTAGTGCATTACGCTAACGCTAACTCACCCTACACGCTAACTTTTATCTCATCGGTAAAGATTGCAATCCAAAACAGAGACCTTGACAGACTCTTGTTAGAAAATTTAAATCCAAAGTAGCGATTGTATCCTGAGAACTATGATAATAGGGATTACGCATATTAGCAGTATCTGTCACCATAATTGCCGAATAACCGCAATCCCAAAAGGGAGAATGATCGCTGCGTCGAGTATCGGGGACGATATAACCTCCAAAAATTACCGGCAACCATTCGCAGGGAGTCTGATTTTCTCTCATGACTCGACTAAGAAAATTTAAATCCTCACGGGTTTTGAGATTGCCAATCAAAGCGATAAAATCCCCGGTGTTGGGGTAAAAATGTTCTAGAAAAGCTGGATATTTTTGAGAATGGGGATTTTTATCACAGTAACCGAGCATTTCTAAGGATAACATTAACCTTAAATCCTGCTTAGTTTGTTTTAATTTTTCTGCGTAGGCAATGCTCCCCAGTAATCCGTATTCTTCTAGATCGAAGGCAATTAAACGAATTGGATAATTAGCCTGATTCTCCCCAAAAAACCTCGCTAATTCTAATAATACCGCTAATCCCGTGGCGTTATCGTCAGCCCCCGGCGACCCCGGCACCGTGTCATAATGAGCGCCAATTAAAATCGGAGGTTTTTGACTATTGTTAGGCAAATCCAAGATTAAATTTTCGTAAACTTTTCCCTGAAAAGGGAAACAATGTGATTCAACCTTTCCCCAATTTCCTAACTCTTGCCGTAGGTATTCTCGCACATAAAAATGTCCTTGACTAGAGAAAAAAGGGTTTCTTTCTCGGACAATTTGTTCTAGGTGTTGGCTTAAGCGATCGCTAAGAAGATCAAACATTGATAGCAGCAGATAATTTAATCAAAAGAGCCAATGGATAGAGAAACTGAGGGAAAAATCGGGGAAAATAATAATTGTTAATTAGGGTCTGCTGAAAAAGTTTTTCCTGGTGGCAGGGTGTGGGGTGTGGGGTGTGGGGTGTGGGGTTTTACCCATTTTCACCTGGTCAATTACCTAATTTTCAGGGAAAAAGTACCTGAATTTTCCCCTCAATCACTGCAAGGGTCGGGACTTTTTGAGGTCAAAAAAGTCTAAAAGCCTTATCCAACAAGGTTTTTAGATTTATTCAGCAAACCCTAATTATAAAATATTCTGTGGAGCTAAAATCATGACAAATCTCCAGTTGACTAGCTATGATTGTATCGTTGTCGGGGCAGGATTAGCAGGATTAATCGCCGCGCGGAATCTCCAGAGGCAAGGTCATCAAGTTCTGGTGATCGAAGCGCGAAATCGTTACGGTGGTAGGATGTCTGGTCAATATCTCCCCTCCGGACAGTGGATCGATCGAGGTGGTCAGTGGGTGGGTCCAACCCAAGAGCGTTTTTTGTCCCTCCTCGATGAGTACAAAATACGTCGTTTTCCCTCTCCCAATCAGGGAAAAACCGTCCTAGTGTTCAACAACAAACGCTATGAATTCAACGGTTTTTTTCAAGGTTTCCACGAGGGAGAAGTACCCGATATCGGCCCGGCAGAATGGCAAGATGCGATGTCAGCATGGGCGCGTTTTCAAGAACTAGCCAAAACCCTACCTTCCGGTTATCCCCAAAGCAACGATCACACCAAAAAACTAGATAGTAAAACTTTTGCCCAGTGGATTGAAGAAAACACCAGCACAGATTTTGGTCAATGGTATTTTGCTTATATGGTGCGTGCAGTGGGTTTTCTCGGGCCGGCCGAACCCCAGCAAGTCTCACTGCTGCACGTTCTTTGGGGACAAAATTGCGCCCCTCAGGCCGAACATCCAGAAGCCGAACTGATCCATGGCGGAGCCGGACAAATTCCCGACAAGATCGCGGCGGAATTAGGAGAGCGAATTCGACTGGGGGAACCAGTTGTTCGCCTTAATTATGACTCGGCCGGTGTCACCATAGAAACCACCCAGAACACTTTTACCGCCAAATTTGCCATCATTGCCATGCCGCCCCATCTTGCCGGCCGCATTATTTATCATCCCCCGCTGCCACCCCAGCGAGAACAACTAACCCAACGAGTACCGATGGGATGCTGCGCTAAAATCCTGATTTCCTATGAGCAACCTTTCTGGCGAAAACAGGGACTAGCGGGAGTTGCTCAAGGGAATTGTCAATGGTTGGAACTCTGTGCTGATAGTTCCGATCCCGAAACCGGTGTCGGGGTAATCGCCACCTTTGTGGTTGGCGATCGCTATATTCGTTGGCGCTCAATGAGTGGCCCAGCGCGTCGTGCCGCCGTCCTCTCGGATTTAGCTATTTATTTCGGTCAAGAGGCCCTTTTCCCGATCAGTTACGATGAGGTGGATTGGCCCGGGGATCCCTGGACTGGTGGCGCCTATGCCGCTTTTATGCCCCCCGGAGTCTGGACAAGTTTCGGCGAGGCTCTTTTTACTCCCGTCGGACCGATTCACTGGGCCGGCACAGAAATGGCTGATCGCTGGCCAGGATTTTTTGAGGGAGCGATCCGCACAGGTGAGGCAGCGGCTGATCGAATCGCCTTGCTTTTGCGGGAAAAATGAGCATTTACAGGGCTAGGACACCTTTTAGGTCAAAAAAATCCTCATAGTCAAGTTTCGGGGGCTAATAGGGCAAAAAAATCCTAAATCATCACTATTTCGCCCTGGTAATGTTCGACGAAATGCTGGACACGATGACGATATTCTTTAATTGTCCGATCGACCCATTCCCGCTGCTCACTGTTAGCATAGATATGCACTAAAGGTTCTCCAGCATCGGGTAAAATCAATACCCAGTCATCATTGAGGGGATTAATCACCTTCACCCCATCGATTAACTCTAGATTATCGGTAGCGTGAGTTTCCACCAGATAGCGCATCAAGGATCCCTTGACTTTCCAAGGACAACGCACCGCCGTATTCTTATTGTAAATGCGCGGTAACTCGGCCCGCACCTGAGCTAGAGAACGTTCCTGAATGGTTAACATCTCCAAAAGTTTCGCCACGCTGAACATGGCATCGAAACCGGGATGTAATTGCGGAAAAATAAAGCCAGTTTGCCCAGAGCCTCCTAAAACCACATTAGGATTGGTTTGACATCCTTCCATTAAAGCGCTAGGACTGGCTTTTGTCCGCACCACCCGGCCATCGTGACGACGTGCGATCTGTTCCACGGCACTAGAAGCATGAACCGGCACTACCACTGTACCGCGAGGATGGGCGGTCAGAATTGTATTCACCATTAAAGCAGTTAATTGTTCCCCGCGAATCGATAAACCACTCTCATCGACGAGGACTAACTGTTCCCCATTGGCCGAAACCTGTACACCTAAGTTCGCTTTCAGGGCCTCCACCACATGGCCCAATTGATGGATTAGTAACTCTCTTTCCTGCATGGAAAGGGCATTCTGACGTAAACTGGCATTGAGAACCACGGCATCACAGCCAAATTTGGCCAGTAATTCCGGTAAAATTGCTCCCGAGACTCCGTAGGCGTAATCAATGACAATTTTGGAGCTACTATTGCGAATGACCTCCACATTTAGCTGAGTTTCAAAGGTTTTGCGGTAATTATCGAGAATATCAGCCGGATAGGACATACTGCCGATTTCCTGCATTCCCACCCGTCGCAGATCTTCTTTGAAATAGGCCCCTTCGATTTTCTTTTCCCTCGCTTTGGAAACATTAATCCCTTTTTCGTCTAAAAACTCGATTAAGAGAAAATCCGGGCGATCGGGATGAATACGAACGTGAATGCCACCGACTACGTTTAATTTAGCCACTAAAGTCCGCGAAATCGGTAAAGCATTCGCTTGTAGGTTTTGGATATTAACTCCCACGGACATTAAACCGGCAATCAGCGATCGACTGACCATGCGCGAGACACTACGTTGATCCCGGGAGACGATTACCGTTGACCCCGGTTTTAGAATGGAACCGTAGGATGCCCCCAGTTTAACGGCGAATTCGGGCGTGATATCGATGTTAGCGAGGCCCGATACTCCTCGTTGACCAAAGAGGTTTTTATGGGCAGTATTTCCCCAAATCAGGTTAATATTGAGGATGGCTCCCGATTCGATCTGTTTACTCGGCCAGACTCTCACCCCGGAATTGATCTGCGCTTCTTCTCCCACGATCGATAATTGTCCGATCACCGCACCTTCGTGTACCTGGGCCCGTCGATCGATTCTGGTCCCCCTAGCGATCGTACAAGCGGCTAAATTGACCTCATCCCCGATCACCACACCATTCCAGAGGATGGGACGTTTCAGATCGGAACCGGCACCGATGGTGACATTATCGCCGATAACCGAACCCCTCTCGATCAGAACATTTGCACCAATACGACAATGATTGCCGATCATGGCTGGGGCCTCAATGTGGGCGCTAGGATCGATATAGGTATTAGTGCCGACCCACACTCCGGGGGATTTTTCTCGATAGGGAAATTCCAGGTTAACTTTGCCAGATAAAGCGTCGTATTGCGCTTCTCGGTAGGCCTCCAGATGACCGACATCGCACCAATAACCATCGGCCACATAACCATACATAGGTTCGCCCCTTTGCAGCAGCAGCGGAAACAAATCTTTAGAAAAGTCGGTTTCTTCTTTGTAGGGGAGATAATCGAGGACTTCTGGTTCGAGAATATAGGTTCCGGTGTTGACGGTATCGGAAAAAATCTCGCTGGTGGATGGTTTTTCGATAAAACGGCGAATTCTGCCTTCTTTGTCGGTAATCACTACCCCAAATTCGATCGGATTGGCAACCCGCGTCAGGACGAGGGTTGCTTTCGAGTTTTTGCTTTTATGGAATGCGATCGCTTTTTGCAGGTCAAAATCGGTGATACTATCGCCACTAATCACCAGAAAGGTATCATCTAACCATTCGGCAATATTTTTTACACATCCTGCGGTGCCTAGGGGTTGATCCTCCTCGACAGCGTAGGTGATTTTTACCCCAAAGTCGCTGCCGTCTTGAAAGTAGTCGCGCATGACATCGGGGAGATAGTGCAGGGTGGTGATAATTTCGGTAATGTCATGCTTTCGCAGTAAATTAATAATATGTTCGGCGATCGGACGGTTGAGAATCGGAACCATCGGTTTGGGAAGATCACAAGTAAGCGGACGTAATCTTGTCCCTGAACCACCTGCCATTAGTACCGCTCGCATAACTTCCTCCCAAGGCTATCTTTTCGCCGTTTTTAAATAGTTTTTGCAAATTATGGCTTTAGTTTTCCTATCTCGATCGAGCTAGTTCCTAACCGGCATTCTAACACCGTCTCCCGGATTCAGGACAATATTTTCTTTTCCCAAGCCGGCAAAACCCAAGCTTACAATGGGAGATGTGAATTGTCTAAATCTAAGGATGAGATGGCATGAGACTCGTTATTTTTATCTTAATAATTTTTTATGGTGTCGGTGGTTGGAAATTCTGGAACGGGTACAGAAGCACTAATTTTAGTTCCAGTTTACCCAATCGTTTAGCTTTAACAATGTTCTGGCCGCTTCTGTTGGCTGTTAATCCCGCCTATCGCAAGAATTTTAAAAAAGCCCTCAAGGGCAAATAAAATTAACATACTGCCAAGGTTGCGGCCATAAAACAGAAAGTAGCTGGGTATCGATGGCAATCAACAGTTTAGCCATGAATGGCTTATCATGGTTAGGGAAAAAAGGGGTCGTAGCTCAGTTGGATAGAGCGAGTGCCTCCTAAGCACTAGGCCGCCGGTTCGACCCCGGCCGATCCCGCCTTTTTCAGTGAACAGTAAACAGTGAAAAGAGACCGGGAAACTGCTATTTATAGCGCTTTTCACGTTATTGAGGTATCGACAAGTTTTGCCAACAAAGGACTTAAGCTCCTTGCCCATGCCTCATTCTGATGAAAACTGCTATAGCGTTCATTATCAAAATATCTACGGGCTTAATTAAGCCCGTAGGCACGGCTACGGGCAACTTCTAGAGGTTAGGCTTGATCGCTTCTGTTCTCGTTAATCTGTCGGATGATTTCAATCATTTGAGCGTGTCGATCATCCATTCTCTCTAGATGCCGGTAAAAATCGGCTTGAGTCTCATAAAAATCTGATTGTGCGCTTGCTATTCGAGCTAGGTAATCGTAAAGCCCTTTTTTCTCCTGTTTCCGTTCTTCGCGGTCACTAGCGACGGCATCAGCTAGGGATTGAATAGCGCGAGCGTTCGATTCCACTATTTTCTCGATCCGCTCTAATCTGTCTTCTGACATTTTGGTAAACTCCTAATAGACTAATTTCTTGTCCCCCACCGATGCCCCTCGGATGGCGGAATAATATTAAATCCGTTGAGTATAGGCTATATATCAGGACAGCCGAACGGCAAAAGGCAAAAGGGGGAATAAATAACCAGTTTTTAATAACCGGATTTAGTATCACTCAAAACTTAAAACTGATCACTGATCACTGATAACTGCTATTTATCTTCTCATTCTGCCCTTAACTTGATACCAAAGCCTTCTTAAACGTAGATCAAGAGAAAAACCCCGACGGGTGGGAATAACAATCGTGCCACCGATGCGATCATGGAAAGCGCGGTTCAATTGCTCATCACCGATCGCCATACCACAATCGGCGAAAAGGGGCGAAGATAATAAAATCAAGCTTAAAGGATTGCCAAAAAAAGTATTTAACCCTACCATCATTAAAGCTGCCCCGCCACCAGCGATCGCCTCTCGTTTGCTTAACTCCAAAATTCCGGGTAAACGCTGAAGTTGTAGATCGATGATCTTCATATCCAGGGCCCAACTTCCTAAACTCTGACCCTGATTCTGCGCGACTAATAACACCCGCAAACACCACCAAATCAGGAGAAAAAGGAAAAATTGTAGTACAGGCGAACTGTTAGCAAAGGAGCTTAAAAACCAGATCGAGGCAAAGTCGATCAGGAAAGCATAGGCACGACGATCTAAGGGAATTTTCGGAAATTTTTGCGGTAGATTATCTTCAGGTGGGATGGGGTAAACCATAAACTAAATTCTCGGAAAAATCCTGCTGTTTATCTTCTACTCTAATCGGGAAATTGGCAATTCTAGAGTGAGTGGAACGAACCACAGAGACACAAAGGACACAAAGATTGATCGCTATTATATAAGTTAAACTTATCACACAAAGAATAAGAGAGCCAGAGATTTAGGCTACCATTGAGCAAAGGTAGCCCAGAATACAGGGATAATCATGGAGCAAGATTCATTAACAACGGAGGTTATTCTAACCCATCCACGGCAAAGTTTGGGAGAGATCCAATTGGATTGGATGCCACAACCGGGTAATTATTTGGCCTTAAAAGGACAAACCTATGCGGTTTTGGAACGTCACCACCAGTATCAATACAAGATTGGTGGCTATTGTTTACGCAAAATTTCCCTTTATGTACAAACTGCTCCCACCCCTAACGAAAAAAGTTTGATTGAAGGACGTTGGGTGATGGGGGATGCTAGTTGTCGTTTTAACGCCAGATCCGAACTGTTACGCTGTGCGATTAACCCCCCAGGTCCCTGTCAAGATTGTCGTTTTTACGAAACTATTAAGCCTTAAAAGAGCCTTTTTCGGCAACAATCTGGCTATTTTTCCCCTAGCTGACTGCTATATTGACAAATCGCCTATGAATCATCCTTATTCTTGGATCGAGGACAGCTTAAAAACCCTCCATCGGGCCAATTGGTATCGAAGGGTTAAAACCATTCAAGGCCGGGGCGGAGCCGTTATAGAATTAGAGGGTCGATCGCTGATTAATTTTGCCAGTAATGATTATCTGGGATTAGCAGCCGATGAAAGAATGATCGCGGCAGCCATAGCAGCAACACAACGCTATGGAACTGGAAGCACCGGCTCGCGTCTATTAAGTGGACACCGAGATATTCATCGAGACTTAGAATTAGCGATCGCATCCTTTAAAAATAGCGAAGACGCGATCGTTTTTAGTTCGGGATATTTAGCCAATTTGGGGACAATTACCTGTTTAGTGGGGCAGAAAGACCTGATTTTAGGCGATCAATACAATCACTCTAGCCTCAAAAATGGAGCCAAGTTAAGCGGTGCCACGGTGAAAGAATACCGGCACAATAGTCTCGAAGACTTAGAAAATCAGTTATTAGCCCACCGTCATCACTATCGTCATTGTTTACTGCTCACTGATACAGTGTTTAGTATGGATGGGGATATCTGTCCCCTAGCGGGAATTCTCGCTCTAGCCGAGATTTATAATTGCATGGTTTTGGTGGATGAGGCCCACGCTACCGGGGTTATGGGGGAAAATGGCACAGGTTGCGTGGAATATTGTGGTTGTCAGGGACGGGAATTAATTCAGATGGGAACCCTGAGTAAAGCTTTAGGCAGTTTAGGGGGATATGTGACTGGAAACGCCAAAATTATCGATTTTATCCGCAATCGCGCCGCTACTTGGATTTATACTACCGGTTTATCCCCCGCCGACACCGCCGCTGCTAGAATGGCTTTAGAGATTATTCGTCTGGAACCAGAACGTCGCCAACGCCTACACCAAAATATTAATTTTGTCAAGAGTAAATTAAATAATCTTAATATATTGCCTTCGGAAGCGGCGATTTTATGTTTACCGGTAGCCAATCCAGGTCAAGCCCTAGAATTATCGCAAAAACTGCTAGAAAAAGGGATTTTTGCCCCCGCCATTCGTCCTCCTACCGTTCCCACCAGTCGTCTGCGATTTACTGCCATGGCCACCCATAGCCTCGCTCATCTAGAGATTCTTGTCCAGTCTATTGGCGAATCTTTCCCCACATAGAGAAAAAGTTTTTCGTGGGAAGTGGGGAACAACTAAGTTGAGCGGCGGTTAGCATCCTTGATCCCATCATCAAGCTCTCTAGCCTGGCCGCTCCAACGACTTGTTAGACTGGGCTTTCGCAATAAGGGACTTCCAAAAAATAAACTATTCATTCTCAAGAATAATAATCATTCTCGGAGTGTGGGAGGTAGGGATCGATGGTTGCCCCCTCCTTCCAATTTTGTAGTAGAATTAATCCTGTACATTATTAATCAAGTTTTTC